>NZ_JAAGPO010000115.1:0-269 GCF_017104825.1 Burkholderia sp. Ac-20345
TGACATACTGTCGTACAGAGTACAACAGAGAGACATAGATCCGTCGATGTGATGATGCACTGATGTGATGTCGTACACGTCGTACTAGCTCGGACTTGTATGCGTTCCGTATACTGTGCATACTGATACATTGGTATTTACTGTTTATCAGGTCGTTTTTGACTCTGTTGATATTGTTCTACACTATTATTACTATTCTACTTTTTTTTTTTTTTTTTTTTTTTTTTTTTTTTAATGACCCGCCCCCCCCCGATATCTACACGATAGAT
>NZ_JAAGPO010000116.1:0-32012 GCF_017104825.1 Burkholderia sp. Ac-20345
TCGCCGGCTCGCGATCCCGCACAGGCGTTGCCGGCAGGCGCGCGGCAGGGCGCGTCGTTGCCACCCGATACGGCCGATCTGCTCGGCGAGCGTGCCGATGCGCGCTGGACACCCGCGCGGGCCGAGCTGGCCACCGCGTCGTCCGAATCCCAGGCGCAGACGCTTGCGCCTGTGCATCCGGCCGCCGTGCCGCTCGTCAGGCAGCAGCTCGACGCGCTCGCGACCGACCAGTTCCGATGGGCGGGCGAGGCGTGGCCCGGTGCGCGGCTCGACTGGACGATCGAGCCCGACGATCCGGGCAACCGCGCGCCGCGTGGCGACGACAGCACGGGCGACGGTATCGCCTGGCGCACGCGCCTGACGCTGACGTTGCCGTCGCTCGGCACGGTCGACGCGGAGCTGGTGCTGAACGGCACGCAGCTCGTCGCGCGGCTGCGCGCGAACCAGACGGGCGCCGACCGGCTCACGCGGCACGAGGCTGCGCTGCGGCAGCGGCTCGAAGTGTCGGGGCTGCGGGTGGGCGGGCTGTCGATCCGCGCGGTCGACGACGGCCCGGACGCCTTCGACCTGTTTGCGGCCCAGGCGGCCGCCGCCGCATATGCGCGCGGTTCGGCCTCGGCCGGCAGCCCGGCGACGCGTGCGCCGGATACCGACGACGAGGCGCTGCAATGAGCATGTCGTCCCGCAAGCGCGCGGCCGCGCTCGTCTACGATCCGAAGGGCGGCGACGCGGCGCCGCGCGTGGTCGCGAAGGGCTACGGCGCACTCGCCGAGATGATTGTCGCGCGTGCGCACGATGCGGGGTTGTACGTGCATACGGCGCCGGAAATGGTGTCGCTGCTGATGCAGGTCGACCTCGACGACCGGATTCCGCCGCAGCTCTACCAGGCGGTCGCGGATCTGCTCGCGTGGCTGTACTCGCTCGACCGCACTGAGCCTGCGCCGGACGATGCCGCGCCGCGCTTTCCGCTGCCGCCATTGCGCTGAATAGCCCGGTATCACGCGACTGCATTACGAAATGCTGTCCGGGCCTTGCAAGATCATTCTGTCGGCATTTTTCGCCTATTGATCGGCATCGTGGCGCAACGTGTGCGCTTCGTTCGTCTTTCCTCTCCCGCAGCGCATATCGATACGTACCCGAACGGATTGAGCCGACGATAGATTTGTGTAATGATATCCATTCTCATTTTCATGCTACTCGGGCGGCACGCACTCTCTGCGCGCCGCCCGTTGTTTTGAACGAATGGAAACTTTCGCGTGAACGCGCCCGAAACGATCAATCCGCCCAAGACGGGTACTTCCCGCGCGGGCGTCACCGTGCTGCACCCGGCGGCTCGCCCGCTGAGCGACGACGAACTGGCCGCGCGCCGCCAGCGTTCGCGCCGCGCGACCTTCATCAAGTGGCTGCGCAAGGTGCACGGCTGGGTCGGGCTGTGGGGCGCGGTGCTCGGGCTGCTGTTCGGCGTGACGGGTGTGCTGCTCAACCACCGCGCGCCGCCGCTGAAGATTTCGACCGGCGAGCCCCAGGTCGAGGAAATGCAGATCGCATTGCCCGATCCTGCGCCGAAGACGCCCGCCGCGATGACGAAGTGGCTGCAGCATGAACTGCATTTCGACGGCAAGCCGGGCCGTATGCGCAAGGAGCCTGCGCAGCCCGTGGCGTGGGGCGACAAACGCGTGATGCAGCCGGAGCACTGGCAGATGGGCCTGTTCGGCCCGCATCAGAACCTGCAGGCCGAATACTGGGTCGGCAACGGCTACGTCGCGGTGAAGCGCACGGGCAACACGTTCCTGACGACGCTGAACAACCTGCATCGCGGCGTCGGGATGAATCTCGGCTGGGTGCTGCTGATGGACACGATTGCCGGCTCGCTGATCCTGCTGTCGCTGACCGGCGTGCTGCTATGGACCGAGCTGAACAAGCGTCGCACGGTCGGCGTCGTGCTGGTGGCCGGTTCGGTCGCCGCGGCGCTCGCCGCGGGCCTGACCTGATCGGCGACACGCGCCGGCCTGGCGCCGGTGCGTGCAATGTCGTTGATTTCGTCCGCTTCGCTCGTGGCGGACGCGTACCCGGCGCGACCGCGCACCGGAGTCGGTAGCGATCAGAGGCCGCAGGCCGCGCCGCTGTTCGCCGCGATCTCGCGCGCGGCCTTCGCACCCTCGACCTGCAGGATCGTCGGCAGCGACACGTTGTTCTTCGCGGCGGTGATCTCGGCGAGGATCGAGATCGCGATTTCCGGCGGCGTCCGGCTGCCGATGTAGATGCCGGCCGGCCCGTGCAACCGGCCCAGTTCCGCTTCGTTCAGGTCGAATTCGCGCAACCGTTCGCGCCGCGCCGCGTTGTTGCGCCGTGAGCCGAGCGCGCCCACGTAGAACGCCGGCGTCTTCAGCGCCTCCATCAGGGCAAGATCATCGAGCTTCGGGTCGTGCGTGAGCGCGATCACGGCCGAACGCGCATCGAGGTTCATGTCGAGCACCGTATCGTCGGGCATCGTGTGCACGACGCGCGTGCCCGGCACGTCCCACGCATCCGTGTATTCCTCGCGCGGATCGCACACCGTCACCTGGTAGTCGAGCCCGACCGCGATCTGGCACAGATAGCGCGACAACTGGCCGGCACCGATCACGAGCATCCGGTAGCGCGGCCCGTGGATCGTCACGAGCCGCTCGCCGTCGAACGCGAGCCCGTCGGCGGCTTGCGCGGGCGACAGCGATGCGCGGCCCGTCGCGAGCGTCATCGTGCGCGTGACGAGGCGGCCGGCCTCGACTTCCGCGCACAGTGCGGCAATCCCGCTGTCGCGCGTGAGCGGTTCGAGCACGAGCTGGATCGTGCCGCCGCATGGCAGCCCGAAGCGGTGCGCTTCCTCGGCCGTCACGCCGTACTTGAGCGCTTCCGGGCGCGCGTCGGCCGCGATCCCGCTCGCGTGCACGCGGGCGATCAGGTCGTCCTCGATGCACCCGCCGGACACGGAGCCGACCACGAGCCCATCCTCGCGTACCGCGAGCATCGCGCCTTCCGGGCGCGGCGACGAGCCCCACGTCTTCACGACCGTCACGAGCAGCACGCGGCGCCCTTCTTCGAGCCAGCGCGCGCTGGATTTCAATACATCGAGATCGACGCTTTCCATCATCTTCTTCCTGTTGCCGGACGGCCCGCTGCCCGCGACCGTCGTTCGATGGCGGGATTATGAACCGCGCAGCGCGCACGTGCAGGCGGTGCGGTGGCTCGCGCGGGCAAATCCGGAGGATCGGGCAAGGCATCGCGACGATCGGGCAGCGGGCGATCGCGGGAACGGCGTAGTGGCGGGTTCGGGGGAGGAGGTTGCCCCGCGGGGCCGGTGGCGGCCCCGCGGGGTGTCGCGTCATCGCGCACGGCGTGCGCGCGATGACGGCGCTCAGTGCGCGTCGTGGTGACCGTGCGCGAGCTTCGAGTGGTGACGCGAGTACAGGAAGTAGATCACGAGGCCGATCACGAGCCAGATACCGAACGCGGCCCACGTGATGGGCTGCAGGTTCAGCATCAGGAACAGGCACGACGCGACCGCGAGGATCGGCACCACCGGCACGCCGGGGCAGCGGAACGCGCGCGGCAGGTCGGGGTGCGTGCGGCGCAGCACGAGCACCGCGATCGACACCATCGAGAATGCGGCGAGCGTGCCGATGTTGATCAGCTCGGCGAGCACGTTGAGCGGCACGAGCGCGGCGATCAGCCCGAAGAACAGGCCGACGAGCCAGGTCGTCAGGAACGGCGTCGCGTAGCGCGGGTGCACGCGCGACAGCGCCGCCGGCAGCAACCCGTCGCGCGACATCGCGAAGATCACGCGCGTCTGGCCGTAGCTCATCACGAGGATCACGGTCAGCATGCCGAGCACGGCGCCGAGATCGATGAAGCCTGCCACCCACGTCTCGCCGGCAACCTGCAGCGCGTACGAGATCGGGTGCGAGATGTTCGCGTACTGGGCCGACGGCACGATGCCGGTCGCGACCGCGGCGACCGTCACGTACAGCACCGCGCACACCGCGAGCGACGCGATGATGCCGATCGGCAGGTCGCGTTTCGGATTCTTCACTTCCTCGGCCGCCGACGACACCGCGTCGAAGCCGATGAACGCGAAGAACATCACGGCCGCCGCGCCGAACACGCCGTTCCAGCCGTGCGGCATGAACGGCTTCCAGTTCGCGGGCGTTACGTGGAACACGCCGACCGCGATCACGAGCAGCACGACCGACACCTTGATGAACACCATGATGTTGTTGATGCGGGTCGACTCACGGATGCCGATCGACAGCAGCGTCGTGATCACGATCATCACGAGGAACGCGGGCAGGTTGAACCACGTGACGACGCCCGGCACCGCACCGGGCGCGGCCGTCAGCACGGTGGGCAGCGTCAGCCCGAAGCCCTGCAGCAGTGACTGCAGGTAGCCCGACCAGCCGACCGACACGGCCGACGACGCGAGGCCGTATTCGAGCATCAGGTCCCAGCCGATGATCCACGCGACGAGCTCGCCGAGGGTGGCGTACGAATACGTGTAGATCGAGCCGGCGACGGGGATCGTCGACGCGAATTCCGCGTACGACAGCGCGGCGAGGCCGCACGCGATCGCGGCGATCACGAACGACAGCATCAGCGCGGGGCCGGCCTGCACGGCGCCGGTACCGGTCAGCACGAAGATGCCGGTGCCGATGATCGCGCCGATGCCGAGGAAGGTGAGGTCGATCGCGCCGAGCGCTTTCTTGAGCCCGGCGGCATGCGCGCCGGCGATCATGCGATCGACGTTTTTCTTGCGGAAGAGAGACATTGCGGATGAATCGCCAGCGCGCGCGGGCGCGGTAGCGCTGACTGAGTGAAAACCCGTAATTTTAGCCGATTTGGCGCACAAGACCCGCTGCGGCGCAGCGGCGCGTCGAGAAATCGTCCGATAAAACAAGCGCTTGCACGCCAAATGGGCGGCAGCGCACGGCGGCGCGGCATGCGCCGCGTCGCTGGGCCGGACGAATCGGACGAATCGGGTGAGGCGGGGAAATCAGGCGCCGGCCGTGGGCGCCATGTCGACGAGCCGGTTGCTCATCACGTAGAACGTGAGTTCCGCGTTGTTCGACAGCCGCATCTTCTCGAGCAGCCGCGACCGGTACACGCTCACCGTCTTCACGGACAGCGACAGCGTGTTCGCGATGTCGGTGAGCCGCTTGCCCGACGCGAGCATGCAGAGCGTCTGGTATTCGCGGTCGGACAGCTTCTCGTGCGGCAGCGGCTCGTTCTCGAACGACACGTATTCGGCGAGCGCCTCGGCCATCGCGGGGCTCACGTACTTGCGGCCTGCCGCGACCTGCTGGATCGCGCCGATCATCTGCGGGGCGTTGACCGTCTTCGACAGATAACCGGCGGCGCCGGCCTTCAGCGCGCGTACCGCGTACTGGTCCTCGCGATACATCGAGAACATCAGCACCGGCGTGCGCGGCAGCTTGCGCTTGAGACGCTTGAGCACCTCGATGCCATTCGTGTCCGGCAGCGAGATGTCGAGCAGGATCACGTCGAATTCCTGTTTGTCGACGGCGACCATGGCGTCGCTGCCGTTCTCGGCCTCGGTGACGTCGCGCGCGACGCCCCGGTCGATCAGCAACTGGCGGATCCCTTGCCGGACGATCGCGTGATCGTCCACGAGCAGGATGTTCAGGCTCATGACGACCTCACGAAAGCGACGTGCGGCGGGCCGCGACGGGCACCGCGAGCAGCGAATTCCACGCGAAGCGCGCGGTGACGCGCGTGCCGTGGCCGGTTTCCGGCGTGGCCGTCTCGAAGTTGCCGCCGAACGCCTCGCAGCGGGCGCGCATGCCGGCCAGACCGTAGCCGGTGCGTCGGCTACGGGAGAAACCGATCCCATCGTCGGAGACAATCAGTGACAGATGCGTGCCGTCGGTGGCGATCCGCACGTCGACCGACGTCGCACGTGCGTGCTTCGCGACGTTCGACAACGCTTCCTGCGCGACGCGGAACACCGCGAGCGCGCTGGCGCCGGCGATCTGCGTCAGGCGCGCGTCGGCTGCACAGACGAAGCTGGTGCGCAGGCCCGTGCGTGCGGCATGGGTGTCGGCCCACGACGACAGCGCGCCGACCAGGCCCGCGTCGAGCGCCGGCGTGTCGCGCTCGTCGATCAGCCGGCGATTCGCGTCGGTCGCGGCGTCGAGCGCCTGCTGCGCAAGCTCCAGCGCGCGCAGGCAACCGTCCGGTGCATCGACCGGCAGCCACGTTTGAACGTTTGCGAGCGCAAAACGAGCAGCGGTGAGTTCGGCGCCGAGTCCGTCGTGCAACTCGCCGGCCAGGTGGCGGCGAGCCGCTTCGTCGGCGGCGAGCAATTGGGCAGACAGTGCTGCGATCCGCGCGGCGGAGGCGCCGCGTTTCGGCGCGACGTCGGCAATGGGCGGAGTCGCGACGCAGCCCGGCATGAGCTGTTGCGACGGGAACGGGGCGTGGGCGCCCAAAGGCGCGTTAAGCGACGTATCCATGACTCTCCCTGCTGTCAGAAAGCGGTTCAGACACCGGCTGGCTGCGTGGATCGGCTGCCGTTTTGATGACGGTCGCCGCCAGAGAATCGCCCCCTGCCGAGGTAACAAAAGTTACATTCTGTAACACTTGCATCCGACCCTTCCACTCCCATCCGAACGGCAACCACGCGCGGCGAATAATATCTCATAATTTCTGAAAAGGTCATGTCGGGCGGACATTTAAGGGTAAATGTGAATAATCGGAATGAACGTGTTGTAGGAAAAACACTGACACCCGAGCACCGGACGATGACGTATCCAAATGTAACTATTTGAGATGGGATGATCCCAATTTGTTACGAATTCGCCAAGTAGGGATGAAAAAAAACCGGAGCTTTCGCTCCGGTTCTTGATGACGCGCAAATTTGGGGATCGATCAATCCACGAACGCGCGCTCGATCACGTAGTGGCCCGGCGCGCTGTTCTTGCCTTCGACGAGGCCGGCCTGCTTCAGCAGGTCGGTCGTGTCCTTCAGCATCGCGGTGCTGCCGCACAGCATCACGCGGTCGTTTTCCGGCGAGAACGGCGGGACGTCGAGATCCGTGAACAGCTTGCCCGTTGCGATCAGGTCGGTGATCCGGCCTTCGTTGTCGAACGCTTCGCGCGTGACCGTCGGGTAGTAGACGAGCTTTTCCTTGATGATGTCGCCCAGGTACTCGTGGCCCGGCAGGTCGTGCTTGATGAAGTCCATGTACGCGAGCTCGCCCTTCAGGCGGCACGTGTGCGTCAGGATCACCTTGTCGAAACGGTCGTAGATGTCCGGATCGCGGATGATCGACATGAACGGCGCGAGGCCCGTGCCCGTCGACAGCATCCACAGCGTCTTGCCCGGCAGCAGGTTGTCGGCGACCAGCGTGCCCGTCGGCTTCTTGCCGATCAGCACCGTGTCGCCCACCTTCAGGTGCTGCAGGCGCGACGTCAGCGGGCCGTTCTGCACCTTGATGCTGAAGAATTCGAGATGCTCTTCGTAGTTCGGGCTGACGATCGAGTAGGCGCGCGCGAGCGGCTTGCCGTCGACCTCGAGGCCGACCATCGTGAATTCGCCGTTGTTGAAGCGCAGGCTCGCCTCACGGGTGCAGGTGAAGCTGAACAGCGTGTCGGTCCAGTGGTGGACGGATTGGACGGTGGCGGTGTCGTATTTGCTCATGGCTTTGAAAACGGACGCGCGTAGCGAACGCGAGTAACGGGCCCAAAAACGGGCAAAAAACCGAGTGCGACGGCCCGATCGCGGATCGGCCGGCCGGCGCGTCGGACACGCGCCTTCTCGATGACAGACGATTGAGGAACTCGTTATTTTACCCTGTTGACGCGGATCGCGGGCTTGACCCCCGTGGCCGCGCGGATTTGGCGCAACGAATTATTTCAATCTGCTTTCAGTTTTTCAGCGCTCGGCCGCGAGTTTTGCGCCGAGGCCGACGAGTGCGACGCCGCACAGTGCGTCGAGCGGGCGTCGCACGCGCCGGTAGCCGCGCTGCGCGCGCGGGCTCGCGAACAGGTACGCGACGCACGAATACCAGCCGGCCGACAGCACGCCGATCGTCACCAGCACCGCGCCGTTGAACCACAGCGGCACGTGCGCGGGCAGCATCGCCGCGAACACGCTGGTCCAGAACGCGCACGATTTCGGGTTCGTCAGGCAGGTGAACAGGCCGCTGCGATACGCGCGCAGGTAGTCGTGTGCGTGCGGTGCGGCCAGCGGCGCGCGTTCGTCGGGCGCGTCGGCCGGTGCCGTGTCGCGGCGCACGCCCGAACGCAGCAGCTTGAAGCCGAAATACACGAGGTATGCGGCGCCGCCGATCCGGATCGCCTCATACAGCCATTCGACCTGGTGCAGCACGGCCGCGAGACCGAGCATCGCGAGCGTCGCCCACGCGATCGACGCGGTGCCGACGCCGAGCGCCGACGCGGCACCGAGGCTGCGCCGCCCCGCGAGCGACAGTTGCGAAATCATGAAGAAATTCGGGCCGGGGGTGATCGCCGCGACGAGATAGACGACGGCGATTTGCAGCAGGATCGGCAGGTAGGTCATGGCGGCGCGGCCCGGCGGCGGGGCTTGGCGGAATGGGCAAGGCGTTACTGTAGCGCGCGCCGCGGGGCAGCGCTTTGGTCGCGCGCAATCGGGCCGAGATCGGAAACGTTATTGCGGATCGAGGCGCAGGCGCGCGATGTACGGCAGATGATCCGACAGCCACGCGGCCTCGCCGGACGGGGCGCGCCATTCGAGCGGTGTCAGCCCGCGCACGAACATCTTGTCGAGCGCGAGCGCCGGCGAGAACGCGGGGAACGTGCGGCCCGATTCGCCGAGCAGCGTCGCGACCTCGGACAAACCGATTTCGCCGAACAGCGCGACCGAATCGTTGCGCCAGTCGTTGAAGTCGCCGGCGAGCATCAACGGGCCGTCGCCCGCGTTGCGCACGATCCAGTGCGCGATCCAGTGCATCTGGCGCAGCCGCGCGGCGCGCGTGAGCGCGAGGTGCGCGCACAGCAGCGTGACCGGGCGGGCGCCCGCGAGCGTCGCGCGCGCGACCAGCAGCCCGCGCCGCTCGAAGCGGTGCGCGGAGATGTCCCAGCGGCCGCCGAGGTCGAGCGGATGCGGCGACAGGATCGCATTGCCGTGCCGCCACGACGGCTTGAACACGTTCGGCCCGAGCGCGATCTGCCAGTCGAGTGCATGCGCGATCTCGGTGGCCTGGCAGTGCCATACGTCGTCGACCGCGTCGTCCATCGGCGCGCCGAAGCCGGGCGCGAGCACGGGGCGCGGCATGCGGCGCGCCATCGCTTCCTGCAGGAAATACACGTCGGCGTGCGTCGACTGCATCCAGTTGCGCATCGCGTTCCACGCGGTGAAGCCGAGCGGCGAGCGGCCCTTGTGCAGGTTCCAGCTCACCGCGGTGATTTCGTCGGGCGCGGCGTGCGGTTCGGCGAACGGCAGGGACAGGGCGTCGGCGGACATGACGCTCAATCCTTCGCGACGTGCGCACGCACGCGGTACACGAGGTGCGGATGCTGCTCGACGAGCGTCCAGTCGGTCCACGCGTCACCACTGACCGTGAGGCCGGGGTGACTCGCGACGATTTGCCGCGGCGACGCGGGCAGGCACGGATCGGCCGGCTTCGCGCCTTCGTCGTCGATCGTTTCCTGCACGTCGAGCGCGAGCGACACGGTGCTCGCGCCGGCGTCGACGGTGAGCGGCGCGACCGTCACCGAGCGCGAGCGCTCGGTGGGCACGACGCGCGCGGCATTGCCGCAGCCGACCGGCACGGCGGACGGATAGCGATGGGTATCGGTACGGGTCTGACCCACGGTGGTGCGCTGCTGGAACGTGTCGATGGTCTGAGCGTCGCGTACTACCTGGATCTCCCACGCGACGGAGGCCGGCGCGGGGCTCTGCGCATGGGCGGCGAGCGTGATGCTCGCGAGCAGGACGGCCAGGCCGTGTTTCAGCATGAAACGTCTCCGGAAACGCGGAATAGCGGGGAACGGACGCACATCTTACGCCCGATCGATTTCGATCGTGATGTGACAGGACGTGCCGCGGGAGGTTCGCCGCACGATGCGGTCCTGTTCGAAAGGTAGGGCCGCGTCATGCGTTTTCAAGCGAAAAAGCGCGTGAACTCGGCGACCGGCGCGCGCTCGGTGACGAGGCGGTTCTCGATCGCGTCGGGGTCCGCATGGCCGAGCGACATGCCACAGACGAGCTGTTCGTTGGCGGGAATGCCGAGGTGTTCGGTGACGATCCGGTGAAACGGCACGAATGCGGCCTGCGGGCAAGTATCGAGCCCGCGTGCGCGCGCGGCGGTCATCACGCCCTGCAGGAACATCCCGCAGTCGAGCCAGGCGCCGTAGGTCATCACGCGGTCGAGCGTGAAGAACAGTGCGACCGGTGCATCGAAGAAGCGGAAGTTGCGGGCGTGCTGCGCATGCATGCGCGCCTTCTCGTCGCGGCCGATGTTCAACAGGCCGTACAGGTCCCAGCCGACCTTGCGGCGCCGGTCGATATACGGCGACACCCATTCGCGCGGGTAGTAGTCGTACTCGGCGACGTATTTCTCGTCGCGCGCGGGATCGTCGTGGGCTGCGGTGAGCGCGGCAGCGAGCGTATCGCGCGTGGCGCCTGTCGCGACGTACACGCGCCACGGCTGGATGTTGGTGCCCGACGGTGCGCGGCTCGCGGCTTCGAGGATTGCCTCGAGCGTGTCGCGCGGCACGGGCGTCGGCAGGAACGCGCGGATCGCGCGGCGCGATATGAGCGCCGCGTCGGCGGCGTCGATTGCATCGGCATCGACGCGCGGGAAAGCAGGGGGGACGGACATCGGCATACCTTCGGGACGGGGTCCGACGCGCCGCGCGGGCGCCGTCGGCCGGGCCGGTGCGGCGGGTGGGTGAACCGACGATCATACGCCGCGGTGCGCCGGCGTGCAGCGCGCGCGGGTGTTAGCAGCAGACGCACACGGCTGCTTGCTTGCGCGGGGATGCGGGATCGCTACACTGAAATCGTAAGGGTCTGATGGTCGTGTGACAGCAAGCGGCAGCGAGGTTGGTATGACGACGGCGATGGTGAAACAGGAACTGGCGGTGGCGTCCTTCAGCACGGTGTACGACCTCGAGCAGGTCGAGACGGCGCTGAGTGACCTGAACGAGAGCGCGAGCGACGCACTGCGCGCCACCTACGAGAGGATGCTCAAGACGGGCAATCTGCGCTTCTGCGTGAAGCCGAACCGGATGCCGTCGTTCGACGCGCTCGGCGAGGCCTTGCCCAATTTCGCCGAGCCGCTCGACGACGTGCGCAAGCAGGTCGCGCTGTGCCTGGAAACGGACGACCGGCTCGAACTGATGCCGATCCTGCTGCTCGGGCCCCCGGGCATCGGCAAGACGCACTTCGCGAAGGCGCTCGCGCAACTGCTCGGCACCGCGTACCACTACGTGCCGATGAGTTCGCTGACGGCCGGCTGGATCCTGTCGGGGGCGTCGTCGCAATGGAAGAACGCGAAGCCCGGCAAGGTGTTCGATGCGCTCGTGAACGGCAGCTACGCGAACCCGGTGATCGCGGTCGACGAGATCGACAAGGCCGGCAGCGATGCGCAATACGATCCGCTCGGCGCGCTGTACGCGTTGCTCGAGCACGACACCGCGCGCGCGTTCATCGACGAATTCGCGGAAGTGCCGATCGATGCGGGCAACGTGATCTGGATCGCGACCGCGAACGATGCGCACGCGATTCCGGAGCCGCTGCTCAACCGGATGAGCGTGTACGAGATCGAGCCGCCCGATGCGGCCGGCGCGCGCCGGATTGCGCAGACGATCTACGACGAGATCCGCACGTCGCATGCGTGGGGGCGGCGCTTCCCGGACACCCTCGGCGACGACGCGCTCGATGTGCTGGCCGCGACCCCGCCGCGCACGATGCGCCGTGCGCTGCTGCACGCATTCGGCGCCGCGCGGCTCGACGGCCGCGATGCGATCGGGCCGCGCGACATCCGGGCCGACGAGGGCGCCGCGAAGCGCCGGCCGATCGGCTTCTGAACGAGCGGCGCGCGCACGGCCTCGGCGGCGTGCGCGCCGTGCAGTGCCGCGAGTCGTTCCGTGCGTCGTACGTCATGCACGGCGTCGCCACGATGCACTGCACGACCTTCGGCAAGCAGGTGAGCCGGGACGTACAATTCTCTTCTCTCCCCTCGACGCGCTAGCGGCGCGAAACGTCATGGAGCAGATGGATTGTGTCGTGATCGGCGCGGGCGTCGTCGGTCTTGCGATTGCGCGCGAACTGGCCTCGCGCGGGCGCGAAACGCTCGTGCTCGAGGCCGCCGATGCGATCGGCACGGGTACGAGTTCGCGCAACAGCGAAGTGATCCATGCGGGGCTCTACTATCCGCGCGGGTCGCTGAAGGCGATGTCGTGCGTGCACGGGCGCGATCTGTTGTACGAATTCTGCGAGACGCATCACGTGCCGCACCGGCGCGCCGGCAAGCTGCTCGTTGCCACGAGCGCCGCACAGGTGAAGCAGCTGAAGACCATCGCCGCGCGCGCGACCGAAAACGGCGTGCTCGACCTGATGCCGCTCACGCGCGTCGAGGTGCAGACGCTCGAGCCCGCGCTCGAATGCGTCGAGGCGCTGTTCTCGCCGTCCACCGGCATCGTCGACAGCCACCAGCTGATGCTCGCGCTGCTCGGCGACGCGGAACACGACGGCGCGGTGTGCGCGCTGAAATCTCCGGTCGAATCGATCGACGTGCTGCGCGGCGGGCGCTTCGTCGTGCGCACGGGCGGCGACGCGCCGACCGAGATCGAGGCCGCCTGCGTGATCAACAGCGCGGGCCTCGGCGCCCAGGCGCTGGCGCGCCGCACGCGCGGCCTCGACCCGCGCTGGGTGCCGCCGCTCTATCTCGCGCGCGGCAACTACTTCAGCCTGTCGGGCCGTGCACCGTTTTCGCACCTGATCTACCCGATGCCCGACCGCGCGGGGCTCGGCGTGCACCTGACGCTCGATCTCGGCGGGCAGGCGCGCTTCGGCCCGGACGTCGAATGGATCGATACGCTGCGCTACGAAGTCGATCCCGCGCGCGCGACCGCGTTCTACGCGTCGATTCGCGCATTCTGGCCGGGCTTGCCCGACGACGCGCTGCAGCCGGCGTACGCGGGCATCCGGCCGAAGGTCGCGGGGCCCGGCGAGCCGCCGGCCGATTTCATCGTGCAGGGCGTCGCGCAACATGGGGTGCGCGGGCTCGTGAACCTGTTCGGGATCGAGTCGCCGGGGCTCACCGCGTCGCTCGCGCTCGCGCAGCGCGTGGGCGACATGGCGGCTTACCGCTGACGCGGCGAGTGTGTGGCGGATGTGTGGTGGGTTCGTGGCGGGGGCGTATCGGCCGTGTGGCGGCCGTGTGGAATTCCTTATCTCTGGAATTTCGGCACGCACATTTATTCGCTTGAGCGTTATTCTGTCGAACGGCTGTCGCCAGAACAGCTTTCAAACCGATAACGTTGGAGCGAGTCCCCCATGAAAACATCCCGTCGGAGTTTCCTGATTACGAGCATTGGTGCCGTGTCCGCGCTGGCGCTGTCGCGCGAAGCACTGGCTGATGCGCCCATGCTGCCGGAAACCGATCCGACCGCCGTGGCGCTCGGCTACAAGGCCGATGCCACGAAGGTCGACAAGACGAAGTACCCGAAATACGCGGCAGGCCAGGATTGCGCGGCCTGCATGCTGTACCAGGGCAAGAAGGGCTCGGCCTCGGGCCCGTGCGGCGCCTTCCCCGGCAAGCAGGTGTCGGCGAAGGGCTGGTGCAGCGCCTTCTCGAAGATGGGTTGAGGCCCGTGCGGCATCGTGCGATGCCGCATTGTGGCGAAAACCGCACAACGCCCGCCGTCGAAAGATGGCGGGCGTTTTTTATTGCTTGAAATCGGTTCCGTCGCTTTCTACACTCGCTGCAAACCAGCGCGCCGCGGGCACTCCGCACGCCGCGCCGCCCGACACGGCGAACTGACGAGGACGAGGCACGCATGGCGACGATTGCGAACTCAACGAAAACGGTCCGGCCCGAGCGTGCGCTGAACCGGCGTGCGGTTGCGGCCGCCGTGATCGGCAACGCGCTCGAGTGGTACGACTTCACGGTGTTCGGCTTCATGACGGTCGTGATCGCCGAGCTGTTCTTCCCGACCTCCAGCGAATACTCGTCGCTGCTGCAGACCACCGCGACGTTCGGCGTCGCGTTCTTCATGCGCCCGATCGGCGGCATCGTATTCGGGCTGTACGCGGATCGCGCGGGCCGCAAGGCCGCGCTGTCGCTCGTGATCCTCCTGATGACGGCCGGCATCTTCCTGCTCGCGATCGCGCCGCCCTATGCGGCGATCGGCATCGGCGGCCCGCTCCTGATCGTGCTCGGCCGTCTGCTGCAGGGCTTTTCCGCGGGCGGCGAATTCGGCAGCGCGACGGCGCTGCTGATCGAGGCCGCGCCGTTCTCGAAACGCGGCTTCTACGGCAGCTGGCAGATGGCAAGCCAGGCGGCCGCGCTGCTGATCGGCGCGCTCGTCGGCGCGGCCATCACGCGCGGGCTGTCGCACGATGCGCTGCGCAGCTGGGGCTGGCGCGTGCCGTTCATCCTCGGGCTCGTGATCGGCCCGATCGGCTTCTACATCCGCCGCCATCTCGCCGATTCCGAAGCGTTCCTGCATGCGCAGCAGAATGCGCGTCGCGCGACGCTTCGCGACGTGTTCACGCGCCACCCGCGCGAAGTGCTGTGCGGGCTCGGCTCGGTGATCGCGCTGACGGTGACGATCTACGTGCTGATCAGCTATCTGCCGACCTTCGCGGTGAAGCAGCTGAAGCTGCCTTACGCGGAATCGTTCTACGCGGTGATCGTCGGCAACCTGCTGCTGATGGTGCTGTCGCCGGTCGCGGGCGCGTGGTCGGACCGCATCGGCCGCAAGGGGCTGTCGCTGTGGTCGCTCGTGCTGACGCTCGTGCTGATGTATCCGCTGTTCGCGTGGCTCGACGCGGCGCCGAGCATCGCGCGGCTGATCGCGGTGCAGGCCGTGCTGTCGGTCACGCTCGCGGGCTATTACGGGCCGTTCGGCGCGATGATCGCCGAGCTGTTTCCGGCCAACGTGCGCTCGACCGGGCTGTCGATCGCGTACAACGTCGCGGTGATGCTGTTCGGCGGCTTCGGGCAGTTCATCGTCACATGGCTGATCAAGGTCACGGGCACGCCGCTCGCGCCGACTTACTACGTGATGGCCGGGATCGCGCTGTCGATCGTCGCGGTCGCATTCGTGCCCGCGCGCAGTGCCGACCTCGACGCACCCGCGTGACGACATGACGATTTGAAGACGGTCATCGGATCGTTTCGCAAAACGCAACGATGTGCTGCAGAACACGAATACAGTGCGTCGACCCTTCGTGTTCGCGCCCGAATTGTTTAGTCATCGAACGAAACTTGCGTGAAATGAACGGATTTGCCGCTCGCGCGCGTTTTCGCATTTTTTACCCACACTAAACATTGGCAAAAACCCGGCGGGCATCTAGAAGAGTTTTTTCTCCAGCTTGTTGCCACATCGTTAGCTCAAGTAATATCCGCGTACACCGGCCCCGGGCGGGCCGGTTCCGATCTGGAGACCTGGAGGAAACATGGAATACAACCGTCTGTTGCACACCCTGCGTGTTACCGCCATCGCAGGCGTGGCAGCGGCATCGCTCGGCGTCACGGGCTCTGCATTCGCACAGATCCCGAACAAAACGCTCGTCTACTGCTCAGAAGGCAGCCCGGCGGGTTTCGATTCCGCGCAGTTTACGACCGGCGTCGATTTCACCGCCGCCACGTTCACCGTCTACAACCGTCTTGTCGAATTCGAGCGCGGCGGCACGAAGGTCGAACCGGGCCTCGCCGAGAAGTGGGACGTATCGCCGGATGGCAAGGTGTACACGTTCCACCTGCGCCACGGCGTGAAGTTCCACACGACCGACTTCTTCAAGCCGACGCGTGAATTCAATGCGGACGACGTGCTGTTCACGTTCCAGCGCATGCTCGACCCGAACCAGGCGTTCCGCAAGGCGTACCCGGTGTCGTTCCCGTACTTCACCGACATGGGCCTCGACAAACTGATCACGAAGGTCGAGAAGGTCGATCCGTACACCGTGAAGTTCACGCTGGCCGAGCCGAATGCGCCGTTCATCCAGAACATGGCGATGGAATTCGCGTCGGTCCTGTCGGCCGAATACGGCGACCAGCTGATGAAGGCGGGCAAGGCCGCCGACATCAACCAGAAGCCGGTCGGCACGGGCCCGTTCATCTTCCGCAGCTACACGAAGGATGCGACGATCCGATTCGACGGCAATCCTGATTACTGGAAGAAGGGCGAAGTGAAGATCTCGAAGCTGATCTTCTCGATCACGCCCGACCCGGGCGTGCGCGTGCAGAAGATCAAGCGCAACGAGTGCCAGGTGATGAGCTATCCGCGTCCGGCCGACATCGCGACGCTGAAGGCCGATGCGGGCGTCGACATGCCGTCGCAGGCAGGCTTCAACCTCGGCTACCTCGCGTACAACGTCGAGCACAAGCCGGTCGACAAGCTCGAAGTGCGTCAGGCCCTCGACATGGCGATCAACAAGAAGGCGATCCTCGAGTCCGTCTACCAGGGCGCAGGCCAGGCTGCTTCCGCGCCGATGCCGCCGACCCAATGGTCGTACGACAAGAACCTGAAGATGGCGCCGAACGACACCGCGAAGGCGAAGGCGCTGCTCACGAAGGCCGGCTTCCCGAACGGTTTCGAGATCACGCTGTGGGCGATGCCGGTGCAGCGCGCGTACAACCCGAACGCCCGCCTGATGGCCGAGATGATCCAGGCCGACTGGGCGAAGATCGGCGTGAAGGCGAAGATCGTCACGTACGAGTGGGGCGAGTACATCAAGCGCGCGCACTCGGGTGAGCAGGACACGATGCTGATCGGCTGGACGGGCGACAACGGCGACCCGGACAACTGGCTCGGCACGCTGCTCGGCTGCGACGCGATCAAGGGCAACAACTTCTCGCACTGGTGCTACAAGCCGTTCGACGATCTGGTCCAGAAGGGCCGCACGACGACGGGCCAGGACGCGCGTACGAAGCTCTACACGCAGGCTCAGCAGATCTTCGCGCAACAGCTGCCGTTCTCGCCGATCGCGAACTCGACGGTCTACCAGCCGGTGCGCAAGACCGTGGTCGACATGCGTATCGAGCCGCTCGGCTATGCCCGCTTCGATGGTGTTAGCGTGAAGTAACACGCCTGTCGTAAGCTGTCGCGAAGACCGGCTAATTCATCCGGCGGCGGGAGGCCAAAAGCTTCCCGTCGCCGGTCGCACATTTCCCACAAGAAAATACGAGACGCATCATGTTCACATTCGTGTTGCGCCGCGTGGGCATGGTGATCCCGACTTTCATCGGCATCACCATCCTGGCGTTTGCGCTGATTCACCTGATACCGGGCGACCCCATCGAAGTGATGATGGGCGAGCGCGGCGTCGATCCCGCGATGCATGCGGAGGCGATGAAACGCCTCGGGCTCGACCAGCCGCTGCCCATGCAGTACATCCATTACATCGGCCGTGCGATGCACGGCGACCTCGGCACGTCGATCATCACCAACACGAGCGTCGCGGGCGAGTTCTTCGCGCGCTTCCCGGCGACCGTCGAGCTGTCGCTGTGCGCGCTCGTGTTCGCGCTCGCGGTCGGGCTGCCGGCCGGCGTGATCGCCGCATTGCGGCGCGGCTCGGTCGTCGACCATGGCGTGATGGGCACCGCGCTCACCGGCTATTCGATGCCGATCTTCTGGTGGGGGCTGATCCTCATCATGGTGTTTTCGTCATACCTCGGCTGGACGCCCGTGTCGGGGCGCATCGCCGTCGAATACGACTTCCCGCACCCGACGGGATTCATGCTGATCGACGCGCTGCTCGCGCCGGATGAAGGCTCGTTCAAGTCGGCGGTCAGCCACCTGATCCTGCCCGCGATCGTGCTCGGCACGATCCCGCTCGCGGTGATCGCGCGGATGACGCGCTCGTCGATGCTCGAAGTGCTGCGCGAGGACTACATCCGCACCGCACGCGCGAAGGGGCTGTCGCCCGCGCGCGTGGTCGTCGTGCATGCGCTGCGCAATGCGCTGATCCCGGTCGTCACCGTGATCGGCCTGCAGATCGGCACGCTGCTCGCGGGCGCCGTGCTGACCGAGACGCTCTTTTCGTGGCCCGGTGTCGGCAAGTGGCTGATCGATGCGATCGGCCGCCGCGACTATCCGGTCGTCCAGGGCGGCATCCTGCTGATCGCGACGCTCGTGATCGTCGTGAACCTGGTCGTCGACCTGCTGTACGGCGTGCTGAATCCGCGCATCCGCCACACGAGGTAATCCCATGAGCAATCTGCAAAATACCCTGCCGACCGAATCCGCGCCGGCCGGCGGCCGTGCGCTCGCGCTGCGCGAGTTCTGGGCCAACTTCTCGCGCAACCGCGGCGCCGTCGGCGCCGGCATCGTCGTGATCGTGCTGATCCTGGTCGCGTTGCTCGCACCGCTGCTCGCGCCGCACAGCCCGGTCGAGCAATACCGCGACTTCGTGAAGATCCCGCCCGCCTGGCTCGAAGGCGGCAACTGGAAATTCATCCTCGGCACCGACGAAGCGGGCCGCGACATTCTTTCGCGCCTGATGTACGGCGCGCGGATGTCGTTCTGGATCGGCTTCGTGTCGGTCGTGCTCGCGCTGATCCCCGGCATCGTGCTCGGGCTCGTGGCCGCGTTCTTCCAGAAGTGGGCCGACACGCCCGTGATGCGCATCATGGACGTGCTGCTCGCGCTGCCGTCGCTGCTGCTCGCGGTCGCGGTCGTCGCGATCATCGGCCCGGGCCTCACCAACACGATGTTCGCGATCGCGATCGTCGCGCTGCCGGCCTATGTGCGCCTCACGCGCGCATCGGCGCTCGGCGAACTGCAGAAGGAATACGTGACGGCGTCGCGCGTGGCCGGTGCCGGCACGCTGCGCCTGATGTTCTCGCAGGTGCTGCCGAACTGCACGGCACCGCTGATCGTGCAGGCGACGCTCGGCTTTTCGTCGGCGATCCTCGACGCGGCCGCGCTCGGCTTCCTCGGCCTCGGCGTGCAACCGCCGACCGCCGAGTGGGGCGCGATGCTGGCCTCTGCGCGCGACTACATCGACAACGCGTGGTGGATCGTGACGATGCCGGGCCTGTCGATCCTGATCTCGGTGCTCGCGATCAACCTGCTCGGCGACGGGCTGCGCGACGCGCTCGACCCCAAACTGAAACGGATGGCCTGATATGAGCAACAATCTTCTGACCATCCGCAATCTCGCGGTGAATTTCAACGGCCTGCCCGCGGTCGACCGGATCAACCTGTCGATCGCGCCGGGCGAGGTGGTGGGCGTCGTCGGCGAATCGGGCTCGGGCAAGAGCGTGACGATGATGGCGCTGATGGGCCTGATCGACGCGCCGGGCAAGGTGACGGCAGATGAAGTCACGTTCAACGGTGTCGACCTGCTGAAGGCGTCGCCGAAGGCGCGCCGCAAGATCGTCGGCAAGGACATCGCGATGGTGTTCCAGGACGCGCTGACGAGCCTGAATCCGAGCTATACGGTCGGCTACCAGATCAAGGAAGTGCTGAAGCTGCACGAGGGCTTGCGCGGCGACGCGCTGCACCGGCGCGCGCTCGAACTGCTCGACCAGGTCGGCATTCCCGATGCGAAGAACCGCATCACGTCGTTCCCGCACCAGATGTCGGGCGGGATGAACCAGCGCGTGATGATCGCGATGGCGGTTGCGTGCAACCCGAAGCTCCTGATCGCCGACGAGCCGACCACCGCGCTCGACGTGACGATCCAGGCGCAGATCATGGACCTGCTCGTGAAGCTGCAGAAGGAACGCGGGATGGCGCTCGTGCTGATTTCGCACGACCTGGCCGTGGTGTCCGAGGTCGCGCAGCGCGTGGCGGTGATGTACGCGGGCGAGGTGATCGAGACCAACAGCGTGCCCGACATCTTCCGCGCGCCGCATCATCCGTACACCGAAGCGCTGCTCGCGGCGATTCCCGAGCACAATAAGGGGGCGCGTCGCCTTGCCGCATTGCCCGGCATGGTGCCGGGCCGCGATGATCGCCCGTCCGGGTGCCTGTTCGCGCCGCGCTGCAAGTACGTCGTCGACGACTGCCGCAAGGCGCGGCCGGCGCTCGACACGCTGGTGTCCGGCAACGATGCGATGCGCGCGCGCTGCATCAAGCCGCTCAACGTTTCCAACCTCGACCTGACGGGAGGTGCACGATGAATGCAGTCAATCAAACGCCTCACGTGTCGCACGATGAGGACGCCGTGCTGGTGGCCGACGGCCTCGCGAAACACTATTCGGTGAAGCGCGGGATGTTCGGGCAGGGCACGGTAAAGGCGCTGAACGGCGTGTCGTTCTCGCTGAAGCGCGGCAAGACGCTCGCCGTCGTCGGCGAATCGGGCTGCGGGAAGTCGACGCTCGCGCGCCAGCTCACGATGATCGAGACGCCCACGTCGGGCAGCCTGACGATCGACGGCAAGAACGTCGCCGGCGCAAGCCGCGAGACGGTCGCCGACCTGCGCCGCCGCGTGCAGATGGTGTTCCAGAACCCGTTCGCATCGCTGAACCCGCGCAAGACCGTCGAGCAGACGCTTTCCGAGCCGCTCGAGATCAACGCGAACCTGACGGCCGCCGAACGCGCGCAGCGCATCGCGCAGATCATGCGCACGGTCGGCCTGCGGCCCGAGCACGCGAAGCGCTATCCGCACATGTTCTCGGGCGGCCAACGCCAGCGTGTTGCGATCGCGCGCGCGATGATCCTCGATCCGCGCATCGTCGTCGCCGACGAGCCGGTGTCCGCGCTCGACGTGTCGATCCAGGCGCAGATCCTGAACCTGTTCATGGATCTGCAGGAGCAGTTCAAGACGAGCTACGTGTTCATCTCGCACAACCTGTCGGTGGTCGAGCACGTCGCGGACGACGTGATGGTGATGTACTTCGGCAGCGTCGCCGAGCTCGGCGACAAGGCAACGATCTACGCACGGCCGCGCCATCCGTACACGCGCGCGCTGATGTCGGCGACGCCGGCGATCTTCGAGGAAGACCGCCGCGTGCAGATCAAGCTGCAGGGCGAACTGCCGTCGCCGCTCAATCCGCCGTCGGGCTGCGCGTTCCACCAGCGCTGTCCGTATGCGGTCGAGCGCTGCCGTGCGGAGGAGCCGCAGCTGCGCGAGGTCGACGGCCGGCGCGTGGCCTGCCATCGGGCCGAGGAGGTAGGGGAGGCGAATGCCTGAAGCGTTGGCGGCGCGCGCGTCCGGCGTGCGCCGTGCGGGGGCAAGCAGCGCGCGCGTAATGCGCGCGTACCGCTACGCGCGGCGCTGGAGCGTGCGTACCGTCACGGGCGCGGCGCTGGCCGGTGCGTGCGTGGCGGCCAGCCTCGTGGTTCCCGTCGAATCCGCGCGCGCCGAAGGGCGCGCGCCGGCCACTTCACCGATCCATCCGTCGCAAGTCCCGCCGCCCGGCATGAGCCTGCCGGGCTTCCACGCGCCCGCCGTGTCGGACGGCACGGTGTCGCGCGGCACCGTGCGCGTGCAGCCCGCGCGCATGCCGTTCTACGTTGCAACCAAGGGCAAGGTCACGCTCTACGTGCTCGGCACGCTGCACACCGGCGACCCGTCCGACTACCCGAGCGCGCAGCCGTTCCGGCCGCGCATCCTCGCGGCGCTCGCCGCGTCGCCCACACTGGCGCTCGAGCTGTCGCCCGACGACCTGCTCGAATCGCAGGACGACGTGTCGAAGTACGGCGTCTGCCGCTACCCGTGCCTGCAGCGTCTGCTGCCCGAGCCGCTGTGGCAGCGTCTCGCTGCGCGCCTGCGCGGCAACCCGGCCGCGCTCGCCGAGATCCGCAAGATGCGGCCGTGGCTCGCGGCGCTCGTCGTCGAGACCTACGATTCGCTGTCGGCCGGCCTGCAAACCGAGTACGGCACCGAGGCGCAGCTGCAGAACGTGTTCCTGAAGAAAAAGGGCGGCCGCGTGATCGGGCTCGAGACGCTCGCCGAACAGATGCGCGCGTTCACCGGGCTCACGCTTGCCGAGCAGCGCGAAATGCTCGCGCAGGACATGGTGCAGACGCCCGCGCAGAACGCCGACGACATCAAGGCGCTGCACCGACTGTGGCGAATTGGCGACGCCGATGCGATCTCGGCATGGGCGGTCGCGAAGAGCGAACGGCTCGCGCGTTCGAAGGTGCTGTCGGACTCGATCGACAACAAGATCGTGTACGAGCGCAACCGGCGCTTCGTTGCACGGATGACGGCAATCGCCGCACCGAACCGGCCGCTGTTCGTCGCGATCGGCGCGCTGCACTTGGGCGGCCCGCGCGGCGTGCTCGAATTGTTGCGTCAACAAGGTTACAGCGTCGACGCGAACTGATCGCCGCCACCGCGCCCGAACCGATCCTCCCCTGTTTGATTGACGTTGTGCGAACGGCTCAAACGCCTGTATGGGCTCGCTATTCGATAAGGAAAACCCTCGAATCGTCAGAAAATAGCGTTTCAAACGATTGACATCCCGATCTGCCAATATCTATTCTTCGATCCACAAGTTGAAAAAATGAAAAGAATAGAAAAAGTTCTACGGGGTAGCAGAAAATAAAGCGCGGGGTTAGCGCGTTGCCGGCACGTGATGCACGTGCCGGCCGCGGAAGTGTCTGCATGTACGGCGGGGCCAACCATCGTCGGACAACAACAAGGCATGCAGGCCGACTTGCGGGATAAAGCGACGTTCCGTCGTCCCACCGGGGAAAGGCAGTAATCGGGCGGCGGCGGACGTTTTTTAATCCGGAATATTTTTCCGGTCACCGTCGAAAGACGGTTTCGGGGGGTGAATCGACAGACGGCGAAGCCGCAGCGATTGCGCCAACGGAAAAGCGCCACGAGGGCGCTTTTTTCTTTTGGGCGACGGATTGTGCGTCCGCCAGCGCAGGCCGGATCAGGCGCGTTCGTCGGCCTGCAGCATGCCCGGCGCGACCACGTCGACGCCCACCGCCTCGAGCGCGGCGCGAATCCGTTTCGCGAATACCAGCGCATGCGGCCCGTCGCCGTGCAGGCAGACGGTCTGCGCATTGAGCATCACCCATTCGCCGCCGATCGCGCGTACCTGCCGGCTGCGCACCATGTCGAGCGTGCGCGCGATCATCGTGTCCTCGTCGTCGATCAGCGCGCCGGGCTGGTTGCGCGGCACGAGCGAGCCGTCCGCGCGGTAGCCGCGATCGGCGAACACTTCCTCCACCGCGGCGAGCCCCGCGTGCCGCGCGGCCGCGACGAACACGCTGTTCGCGAGCCCGAACACCGCGAGCGACGGATCGAAATCGCGGATCGCGGATACCACCGCATCGGCGATCATCGGATCGCGCGCGGCCTGGTTGTACAGCGCGCCGTGCGGTTTCACGTGCGCGATTCGCCCGCCCTCGGCCTGCGCGATCGCCGACAGCGCGCCGAGCTGGTACAGCACGCCCGCGTAGATGTCGCCGGCCGGCAACTGCATTTCCTTGCGGCCGAAATTCTCCGGATCGTGAAAGCTCGGATGCGCGCCGATCGCCACGCCTTTTCGCACGGCCCAGCGCACGCAGTCGCGCATCGCGTTCGCACCGCCCGCATGCCACCCGCATGCGATGTTCGCGGACGTCACGAGGTCGAGCAGCGCCTCGTCCGAACCGCATCCTTCGCCGAGATCGGCATTCAGATCGATTTCCATGATGTTCCTCGTCCACTGATTGCGTGGCCCGTCTTCTCTACTGCGACTGCCTTCGGTACGGCTACCGCCATTGTCACGCTGCTTGCGACTGGGCGCGGCGGCGCGCTTCCTCGCGCAGGTCGATCGCCACGTCGATCTGCCGCAGATAGGCACGTTCTGCGGTCAGGGCGGCGCGCGCGGCGTCGGGTGTCGTGCGCACGAAGCGGATCGGCAGGTTGAGCCGCGCCTGCGCGAGTTTCCACAGATCCGCACGGATCACCGTGCCGATCTTCGGGTAGCCGCCGGTGGTCTGCGCATCGTGCATCAGCACGATCGGCTGGCCGTTCGGCGGCACCTGGATCGTGCCCGGCAGCACCGCGTGCGACAGCAGCTCGGCCGGCCGCTCGCGCACCAGCTCGACGCCGGCAAGCCGATAGCCCATGCGGTTGCTGTTCGCCGTGACCAGCCATTCTTCATCCCAGAACGCCTGCTGCGAATCGGCGGCGAACGACGCGTAGTCGGGGCCCGGCAGCACGCGCACGGGCATCGCCCACGGCGCATGCGCGGGGCGGTGCCGGCGCGGCGGCTCGTCGACGCGCACGAACGCGCACCACGCCGGCGCCTTTACCCCGAATTCGGGGGCATCGGCCGCCAGGCAACCCATCCCGGCCGGAAGCACGCCGACCGGGAGGCGATCGCCGTCGCGCAGCGCCCGGCCGCCGAGGCCGCCGAAGCGCGATGCGAGATCGGTACTGCGCGAGCCGAGCATCGGCAGCACGTCGATGCCGCCGGCGATGCACAGGTAGCCGCGCATCCCGCGCTTCGCGGCCGGCAGCACGAGCGTCTGCCCGGCCTCGACCGGCAGGCTCCACCAAGAATATACGCGCTGGCCGTCGAGCGTTGCACCGAACTCGGTGCCGGTGATCGCGATGCGTGTGGCGCGCGTGAAGCGGAAGGCGGCCGGGCCGATCGTGATCTCGACGCCCGCCGCGTCGGGGCGATTGCCGACCAGCCGGTTGCCGACCTCGAGCGCGAGGCCGTCGAGCGCGCCGCCCTGCGCGACGCCGAGATGGCGCGCGCCGCGGCGCCCGAGATCCTGCACGGTGGTCAGCGGGCCGGCCCGCACCACCTCGACGGTGCCCGCTGCGTTGCTCTGGGTCATCGTGCGTCGACTCCGGCAATGGTGAAGCGCACACGGTCGCCGGGCAGCAGCAGCGTCGGCTGCGGCCGTGCCGGATCGAACAGCACGTGCGACGTGCGGCCGATCAGTTGCCAGCCGCCGGGCGACGTGGTCGGGTAGATGCCCGTCTGCGCGCCGCCGATGCCGACCGAGCCGGCCGGTACCTCGAGGCGCGGCGCCGCGCGGCGCGGCGTGTGCAACGCGGCGTCGAGCCCGCCGAGATACGCGAAGCCCGGCTGGAAACCGACGAAGAACACGACGTAGGCGCCGGCTGCGTGGCGCGCGACGACCTCGTCGGCCGACAGGCCGGTATGCGCGGCGACGGCCGGCAGATCGGGGCCGGCGGCGCCGCCGTACTCGACCGGGATCTCGACCTCGCGGCCGTCCGCGTGCTCGACGTCGGCCGTCTCCCACGCGTCGCGCAGCGCCGGCGTGAGCGCTTCGGCCGTCGTGGCGAGCGCGTCGAAGACGATCGTCAGGTTGTTCATGCCGGGCACGACGTCGACCACGTCGGGCCACGCGCGCGCGGCCTCGGCAACGGCCCAGACGCGGCGCTGGCAATCGAGCGTGGCGGGCGGCGGCACCTCGCAGACGAGGGCGGCATCGCCGAGCGGATAAATGCGGGGTTGCGTCATCGGACTGGCACGGTTCGGACGGCAATGTTAGCGCACATTGTCAATAAAATATCGACAACTTCCCAATAAGCGTTTTCGCCTAGCCCGTATGCCGGGGCTTCTGGCGTACACTCGGCACACCCTGTCATCCGGCTTGCTCCGCCTTTCCATGAAGCGTCCTGCGACCAAGATCGTGTCATCCGAACACCTCGTTTCCGATTCGAGCGCGGAGCTGTCGGAACTCGAATACGGGCTCATCATGGCAGGCAATGCTTTCAACCGGTGGATGGTGCGCTGCATGTCGGCGGCCGGCGCGAAGGACATGACGGCGGTCGAGGTGTCGCTGCTGCATCACGTCAGCCATCGCGAACGCAAGAAGAAGCTCGCCGACATCTGCTTCGTGCTCAATATCGAGGATACGCACGTCGCGACCTATGCGCTGAAAAAACTGATCGCCCGCGGCTATGTGAAGAGCGAGAAAAGCGGCAAGGAAGTGTTCTTCTTCGCGACCGACGCGGGCCGCGACCTGTGCCTGAAGTACCGCGAGGTGCGCGAGCACTGCCTGATCGAGACGCTGAAGGACAGCGGGCTCACCAACGAGCAGATCGGCGACGCGGCGCAGTTGCTGCGCAACGCATCGGGCCTGTACGACACGGCCGCGCGCGCAGCGGCGTCGCTGTAAACGATTGCGCCGCAGGTGGCGCGCGGCGGTGCGCTGACGGGCGTGCGACGACGGATGCGGCGCCGCCCGCCGCATCATCCGGCGGCCGGGTACAGCGCGCCGTCGGTCACGATCCAGTGCAGCGCCAGATCGTGCGCTTCGGCAGGCAGCGCATCGACGCGACATGCTTCATAGGCGATGCCGACCGTCACGGGCGGCCGGCTGCCCGGCCATGCGGCGAGCGTGCGGTCGTAGTAGCCGCCGCCATAGCCGAGCCGGTAACGCTCCAGATCGAATCCCAGACAGGGAATCAATAGCAGGTCGGGCACGACGACGATTCCCGACGCCGGTTCCGGAATCCGGTGATGACCTTCGCGCATCGGCGTGTGCGTATCCCACGCGTGGAACTCGAGCGGCGTGTGCCGCTCGTCGATCACGGGCAGCGCGGCACGCCGGCCGGCACCGGCCGCGCACCACGCGAGCACCGCATCGCGCGCATCGAATTCGCCCGCCAACGGCCAGTAGAACCCGACCGTGCGCGGCGCGAGCCGTTCGAGCAGCGTGCGCAGCCGCGCGTCGAGCGCGGCGTTCGCGGCGGGTTGCGACGCGGCGTCGCGACGCGCGCCGGACAGCGTTTTGCGTAGCGCAACCTTCGGGTTGGGCACAGGGTTGCGTGCTATGCTTTCGCTCACTTCGTGCTCCATTCAAAACGATGTCCAACAGCCTTTTCCGAGTATATCGCGCGGTCGCGCTGACGCTTTCGGCCACCGCGCTCGTCGCGGGCACGGCTGCGTGCGCCGCACCGAACGACGATACGGTCTCCGGGGACGACCAGACCTTTGTGCAGCTTCGTGAAGCCGCGCGCCGCAATGACGCCGCGAAAGCCGCGCAGCTGGCGTCGATGATTCCGAACTATCCGGTACCGTCCTACGTCGAGTATTTCCAGATCAAGCCGCAGTTGTTCGATTCGACGGGCCGCGCGCGCGTGGACGCGCCGGACGCGCCCGTGCAGTCGTTCCTGCAGCGCTACGACGGCCAGGCGATCGCCGACCGCCTGCGCAACGATTACCTGCTCGTGCTCGGCGCGCGCCACGACTGGCGCAACTTCGACGAGCAATACAAGCGCTTCGTGCTCGACGACGACACGCAGGTCAAGTGCTATGCGCTCGAATCGCGCGCGGCGCGCGGCGAGAACGTCGCCGATGCGGCACGCGCGCTGCTCGTCGAGCCGAAGAATTACGGCGACGCGTGCGTCGACCTGATCACCGCGCTGACGGTCAACCAGCAGTTCACGAGCGACGACGTGTGGCAGCAGGCGCGCCTCGCGTACGAGCAGAACTACACGACGATCGGCGGCAAGATCGTCGACGCGCTCGGCCCGCGCCCGGTCGCCTTCGACCAGGCGACGAGCGCGCCGCCGCTGTACCTTGCGCGCGGCGTCGGCCCCGACGCGACGTCGCACCAGCTCGCGCTGATCGCGCTCGGCCGCATGGCGCGCAACGATCCGGACGCGGCAGCCGGGATGCTGACGTCGGTCGCCGCGTCGCTGACCAAGCAGGAACAGGCGATCGCGTGGGGCGCGATCGGCTACCAGGGCGCAATCAAGCGCTCGCCGCTCGCATCGGTCTGGTATGCGAAATCGACGAATGCGCCGCTATCGAACCCGGGCTACGAATGGCGCACGCGCGCCGCGCTGCTCGCCGGCAACTGGCCGATGGTGCGCTGGTCGATCGAGCAGATGCCGCCGTCGCTGCGCGACGATCCGGCCTGGATCTACTGGCATGCGCGCGCGCTCAAGCAGAGCGGCGACACGCTGCAGGCGAACCAGGAATTTGAGCAGGTCGCCGGCCAGTTCAACTTCTACGGGCAGCTCGCGGGCGAAGAGCTCGGCCAGCGCACGACGATCCCGCCGCGCACGAAGGTGAGCGACGCCGAGATCGACGCGATGGGCAAGATTCCGGGCTTCGCGCTCGCGCAGCGTTTCTACGCGCTGAACCTGCGCCTCGAAGGCAACCGCGAATGGAACTGGCCGCTGCGCGGGATGACCGATCGCCAGCTGCTCGCGGCCGCCGAGTACGGCAAGCGCGTCGACCTGCTCGACCGCACGGTCAACACGGCCGACCGCACGAAGGCCGAGCACGATTTCACGCTGCGCTACCCGTCGCCGTACCGCAACATCGTCGAGCGCTACGCGCAGTCGACGGGCCTCGACACCGAATGGGCGTACGGGCTGATCCGCCAGGAGTCGCGCTTCATCACGAGCGCGCGTTCGTCGGTGGGCGCGGGCGGCCTGATGCAGCTGATGCCGGCCACCGCGCAGATGGTCGCGAAGAAGCTCGGCCTCGGCACGATCTCGCGCACGCAGATGCACGACATCGATACCAACATCCAGCTCGGCACCTGGTATCTGGCGGACATCTACAACAACTTCGACAGCTCGCCGGTGCTTGCCACGGCCGGCTACAACGCGGGCCCGGGCCGGCCGCGCCAGTGGCGCCAGGTGTTGACGCAGCCGATCGAAGGCGCGATCTTCGCAGAAACGATTCCGTTCAACGAGACGCGCGACTACGTGAAGAACGTGCTGTCGAACACCGTCTACTACGCGGCGCTCTTCGAGGGCAAACCGCAGTCGTTGAAGAAACGTCTAGGCATGATCTCGCCCTGATACGCAATCTTCACACTGCCGCGCGAGACGCGGCAGTGTTCTTTTGAGGTCCCTAACATGGATCGCCAGACCGTCGCGCTGCTGGGCGGCACCGGCTTCATCGGCAGCCGGCTCGTCAATGCGCTGATTGAATCCGGCAAGCAGGTACGGATCGGTACGCGCCGGCGCGACCACGCCCGCCACCTGCAGATGCTGCCAGTCGAAATCGTCGAACTCGAAGCGCTCGACACGCGCACGCTCGCGCGCTTCGTCGCTGGTGCGCACGCGGCGATCAACCTCGTCGGCGTGTTGCACGGCGGCCGCGGCACGCCGTACGGGCCCGGCTTCGAGCGCGCGCACGTCGCGCTGCCGGCCGCGCTCGCGACCGCCTGCACCGAAGTGGGCGTGCGGCGCGTGCTGCACATGAGCGCGCTCGGCGCCGATTCGCACGGCGCGAGCATGTACCAGCGCTCGAAGGGCGACGGCGAGGCCGCGCTGCATGCGATCGCGGCGACCGATTCGCTCGCGCTGACGATCTTCCGCCCGTCGGTCGTGTTCGGCCCCGGCGACGCGTTCCTCAACACGTTCGCGAACCTGCAGCGCACGGTGCCCGTGCTGCCGCTCGCGATGCCCGACGCGCGCTTCCAGCCGGTGTTCGTCGGTGATGTCGTGCGCGCGTTCGTCAACACGCTCGATCTCGCGGCCGCACACGGCAAGACCTACGAACTCGGCGGCCCGACCGTCTACACGCTTGAGCAGCTGGTGCGCTATTGCGGCAAGCTGGTCGGCCGGCAGGCACGCATCGTGCGGCTGCCCGACGCGCTCGCGCGGCTGCAGGCGAGCGTGTTCGAATGCCTGCCCGGCGAGCCCGTGCTCACGCGCGACAACCTCGCGACGATGTCGGTGCCGAACGTGCTGTCGGGGCCGCTCGCGCCGGAGCTCGGGATCTCGCCCGCGAGTCTCGAAAGCATCGCGCCCGGGTATCTCGGCCATGCTGCGCGGCGCTCCCGGTTCGACTGGTTCCGCTCGCGCCGCTAGGCCGGCAGCGTCTTCCTTTTCACCTTCGCGTTTTCCGGAACACCGTCATGAAACTCGTCATTGGAGACAAGAACTACTCGTCGTGGTCGATGCGCCCGTGGCTGCTGCTCGCGCATTTCGGCATCCCGTTCGACGAGATCGCGATCGAGCTGCGCCACGATGACACGGCCGCGCGCATCCTCGAATATTCGCCGTCCGGCAAGGTGCCGTGCCTGGTGGACGACCACGGCGTCGCGATCTGGGATTCGCTCGCGATCGCCGAGACGCTCGCCGAACGCTATCCGCAGTTCCCGATGTGGCCGGCTGATCCGCTCGAGCGCGTGCATGCGCGCTGCGTCGCGGCCGAGATGCATTCGGGCTTCGCGGCGCTGCGCACGCAGATGGGCATGAACGTGCGCGCGTCGATGCCGGGGCGCGGCGCGACACCCGAGGCGCTCGCCGATGTCGCGCGCATCGATGCGCTGTGGAGTGAGTGTCTCGAGGCGTCGGGCGGGCCGTTCCTGTTCGGGGAATTCGGGATCGCCGATGCGATGTACGCGCCCGTCGTGATGCGCTTCAACACGTACGCACCGGGCCTGTCGCCGGAAGCGGCCGGCTATGCGGCCCGCGTGACGGCGCTGCCGGCCGTCCAGCGGTGGATCGACGCCGCGCGCCGCGAAACGAACGTGATCGCCGAATACGAGCCGACGCCATGAACATCTATGCAGTAGGCGGCGCCATCCGCGACGAATTGCTCGGCGTGCCCGTGCAGGACCGCGACTACGTGGTGGTGGGCGCGACCCCCGAGCAGATGGCCGCGCAGGGGTTCCGGCCGGTCGGCAAGGATTTCCCGGTATTCCTGCATCCGCGGACGCAGGAGGAGTACGCGCTCGCGCGCACCGAGCGCAAGACGGCGGCCGGCTATCACGGCTTCCAGTTTCATTACGCGCCGGACGTGACGCTCGACGAGGATCTCGCGCGGCGCGACCTGACGATCAATGCGATGGCGCGCGAGGTGAGCCCGGAGGGCGAGCTGGTCGGGCCGGTGTTCGATCCGTTCGACGGGCAGGCCGACCTGCGCGCGCGCGTGTTCCGGCATGTGAGCGACGCGTTCGTCGAGGATCCGGTGCGGATCCTGCGCATCGCGCGCTTCGCCGCGCGGTTCGCGGATTTCACGGTCGCGGACGAAACGCTCGCGCTGATGCGGCGGATGGTCGACGCGGGCGAGGTCGACGCGCTCGTGCCCGAACGCGTGTGGCAGGAAATCGCGCGCGGGCTGATGGAGGCGAAGCCGTCGCGGATGTTCGCGGTGCTGCGCGAGTGCGGCGCGCTTGCGCGCATCCTGCCCGAGGTCGATGCGCTGTGGGGCGTGCCGCAGCGCGCCGACTACCACCCGGAGGTCGACACGGGCGTGCACGTGATGATGGTCGTCGACTATGCGGCGAAGCAGGGCTATTCGCTGCCGGTGCGCTTCGCGGCGCTCACGCACGACCTCGGCAAGGCGACGACACCGGCCGACGTGCTGCCGCGCCACGTCGGCCACGAGGGGCGCAGCGTCGACCTGCTCAAGCCGTTGTGCGAGCGGTTGCGCGTGCCGAACGAATGCCGCGATCTCGCGCTCTTGGTCGCGCGCGAGCACGGCAACCTGCATCGCGTGATGGAGATGGGGGCGGCCGCGCTGGTGCGGCTGTTCGAGCGCAGCGACGCGCTGCGCAAGCCGGCGCGTTTCGCCGAGATGCTGCAGGCGTGCGAATCGGATGCACGCGGGCGGCTCGGGCTCGAAGCCCAGCCGTATCCGCAGGCCGAGCGGCTGCGTGTCGCGCTCGCGGCGGCGCGCAGCGTCGATGCCGGCGCGATCGCGCGCGGCATCGTCAACGACACGGAGAGGATCAGGGAAGCCGTGCATCGCGCGCGGATCGAGGCCGTCGCGCAGTCGCTCGAGATCGGCGAATAAGGGGCCGGAAGGGCGCGCGTCGCGCGCCTGCCTCCCGGCAACCGTTACGACTTCTTCTTGCGCGCCGGCTTGGCGGCCGCCGGACGTTTGCCGGCGGATGCGCGCGGCTTGGCCGCTGCCTTCTTTTCCTTTCCTGCCGCGCCGGCGTCAC
>NZ_JAAGPO010000117.1:0-31696 GCF_017104825.1 Burkholderia sp. Ac-20345
GGCATCCTGCAGTTGCTGCCGGTCGAGCTGATCCTGCAGGTGGGCAGCGGCTCGGGCTTCGCGATGGTGTTCTCGCTGCTGATCGCGGCCGTCACGTGGAACCTCGCGACCTGGTATTTCGGGCTGCGGTGGCGGCTGCGGCTGCGGCTGCGGCTGCGGCTGCGGCTGCGGCTGCGGCTGCGGCTGCGAACAAAGCATCCAATACCCGCGCAACGACGCGAGCACGTCCGCGCGCTTTTCGCCGCCTGTTCGCCCGGCTCGCGCAACCCATCGCCTAGACGCCGCGAAACACCGGCGTGCGCCGCTCCGCGAACGCGCGCAACCCTTCGGCAAAATCCACGCCTTCGCACGCTTGCCGGCGCAGCTCGGCAATCCGTTCGAACGCGTCGGCCGGCAACGGCCGTGCGTCCTGCAGCACGCGCAACTGCTCCTTCACCGCGTGCACCGCGAGCGGCGCCTTCGCGGCGATCGTGCGCGCGACGTCGAGCGCCGCATCGTCGACACCACCCGCGTCGGCCAGCCGGTTCACGAGCCCGTGATGCGCGGCACGCTCCGCATCGAGCGGCTGCGCGCAGAAGAACATCTCCTTCAGCACATGAATCGGCAGGTTGTCGTAGAAACGCAGCAGGCCGCTCGTCGAATACGGCAGGCCGATGTTCGCGGGCGTCATCGCGAAACGCGCGTCGCGCGCCGCGACCACCAGGTCGCAGCTCATCACGAGATCGACCGCCCCGCCCCACGCCGAACCCGACACCGCCGCGATCACCGCGCCCGGATAGGTCCGCACACGCCGCAGCGCCCGTTCGAGCGGCTTGCCATACGCGAGCGGGTCGCGATCGTCGGCCAGTTCGCGCAGGTCGTGCCCCGCGCTCCACACGTCGCCGCTGCCGTCGTTCGACAGGATCACGACGGGCGGCGGACGGTGTTCGGCCAGCGCGTCGAGGCGCGCGACGAGCGCATCGAGCAATGGCGCGTCGAGCGCATGGCGTCGCGCCGGATTCGCGAACCGCACACGTGCGATCCGTTCGCCGACCATGTCGACCGTCACGCGCGACGCGCTGTCGTGTTTCGTCGTGTCGCTCATTGCACGGCCTCCGCCACCGCTTCCGCCTGGAAGATCGCGCGCCCGGCCAGCAGCGCGTCGATCGCGTCGTCGCCGTAGCCCGCTTCGCGCAGCACGTCGACCGTATGCTCGCCCAGCAGCGGCGGCGCATGGCGCGTGCGCGGCGCCGGCATCTCGTCGCCCATCCCGCCGAGCGGCGTGACGACCTGGCGCAGCGTGCCGAGTGTCGGATGCGCGACCGGCTCGACCAGCCCGCAATGCGCGAGCTGCGGATCGTCGAACACTTCGTCGAGCGTGTTGATCGGCCCGGCCGGCAGCCCGGCGTCGACGAAGCGCTGCGTCCATTCGCGCTTGCCGCGCGTGCGCAACCGGCTTTCGAGTAACGCTTTCAGTTCGTCGCGGTGCGCGACGCGTGCGTCGTTGGTCGCGAAGCGCGGATCGTTCGGCAGCTCGGGCAGATCCAGCAACTGGCACAACCGCAGCCACATGTCGGTCGTGATCGGTGCGAGGTTGAGCGGCCCGTCGGCCGTCTCGAACACGCCGTACGGTGCGATCACCGCATGCGCATTGCCGGTGCGGCGCGGCACGTCGCCGAGGCTCAGGTAGCGTTGCCCGTGCACGCTCAGCAGCGAAACAAGGCTTTCGAGCAACGACGTGCCGACATGCTGCCCGCGCCCCGTGCGCTCGCGCTCGTACAGCGCGGCCAGCACGCCGGTCGCGACCCACATCCCCGAGCTGAGATCGCCGATCGCGGTGCCCGTGCGGGTCGGCTCGCCGTCGGGAAAGCCGGTGAGGCTCATCAGCCCCGCATAGCCCTGCGCGATCTGGTCGAAGCCCGGCCAGTCGCGCAACGGGCCGCGCGGGCCGAACGCGGTGACGCTGCCCATCACGAGCCGCGGATCGCGCGCACTCAGCGCGGCATAGCCGAGCCCCATCGCGTCCATCGTGCCCGCCTTGAAATTCTCGATCACGACGTCCGCCTGCGCGATCAGCCGCCGCACGACGTCGAGGCCGGCCGGCTGCCGGAAATCCACGCAGATGCCGCGCTTGTTGCGGTTGCAGGACAGGTAGTACGTGCTCACGCCGCGATCGAACGGCCCCCATGCGCGGCTCATGTCGCCGTGCGGCCCCGACTCGACCTTGATCACGTCGGCGCCGAGATCGGCGAGCACCATCGAGCAGAACGGCCCCGACAGCGCGCGGCTCAGATCGACGACCCTGATTCCTTGTAATGCCTGCATTCCGGACTCCTGATATTGATGACTGGGTGTGTCTTGTTTCCGAACGATCGCGGCGCGCCGCTCATTCGGGCAGCGTCTGGTGGCGCGTTTCGACCGCGAACGGCAGGATCAGGATGCCGAGGCCGAATACGGCCGCGGTCCATGCGACCGGCACGCCGAGCGATCCGTAACCGTGAATCGCGGCGCCGAGCAGGAAGTTCACGCCCGCACCGATGAAGCGGCCGACCGACGCGTTGAACGCGAACGCTGTCGCACGCACGCGCGTCGGGTACTGCTCGGGCAGCCACAGCGAGAAGATCGCGAAATTGCCGCCGAAGAAACCGAGGAACGCAAGCGACACCATGAACGCCGCGAGCCCGTTCGGCTGGTAGAACGCCCAACCGAACGCGAACACGATCGATCCGGCCATGCCCGCGAAATACACGCCGAGCGCCGCGCGCCGGCCGAGCCGTTCGGAGAGCCACGGCGCAACCAGACAACCGGCGATCGTCGCGCACGACAGGATCGCCGCGCCGATCGACGCGAGCCGCATCGCGCCGATGTGGTCGATGCCCGCGCGCGCCGCCAGCGTGCTGACCGCACTCGCCTCGTAGACGGAGCCGGCCCACAGCCCGACGATCGCGACGCCGACGAGGCTCGCGCTCGTCAGCGTGCGGCGCAGGAAGGCCGGCGCGAAGATCTCGCGCAGCGGATGGGCGCGTCGTGCGTCGGCCACGTCGCCGTCGCGTGCGTCATGCCGGCGCCACTGCCCCGGCTCCTTCACGCGCATCACGGTGAACACCGCGAGCAGCGCAGGCGCGAGGCCGCACAGGAACATGGCGCGCCAGCCGTAGGTCGCGCCGATCGTGTAGTTCAGGCACGCCGCGATGAAGAAGCCGAAGTAGTAGCCCGTCTGCAGGTAGCCGGCGCCCATCTTGCGGCGGTCTTCCGGCCAGCTCTCGGCGACGTAGGTGCCCGCGAGCGCCCATTCGCCGCCGACGCCGATCCCGGCGATCAGCCGGCACGCAGCCAGCGCCCACACGTCGTGCACGAACGCGGCCGCGCCGGTGAACACCGAGTAGATCAGGATGCTCGCGGCGAGCGTGCGGACGCGGCCGAAGCGGTCGGCGAGCGGCCCCCAGATGAACGACAGCCCCCAGCCGATCAGGAACAGCGCGAACAAAATCGAGCCGTACATCCCGAGATTCGCGGGCGTCGCCGCGATGCCGGACGCCGGCAGCAGTTCGGTCAGCGCCGGAATCAGCACGAGCGCGTAGATCACCGAATCCACGCCGTCGAGCACCCAGCCCGCATACACGGCCCAGAAGCCCTTGACCTGCTCGCGCGTGAGCGGCGTGCGCCGAGGCTTCGCGCCGGCCGCCGGCGCGTCGATCGCCTTGAACATCTTCGTCTCCTTGCCGGCGGGGCCGGCACTTTTGCCGCGTCCGGTCCGGGATGGCCGGCAGGCTGGCTCTTTTGTGAGACGAGTATAGAAACCTCGGCGATCGCGGAAAAATATGATATTCATCTTGCTCGATCGGATTGGCTTATGGCTCGAATCGGGAGGGGGCGGCGATGGACTTGAGGCAGTTGCGCTATTTCGTGAAGGTCGTCGAATGCGGCAACGTCACGCATGCGAGCGAGGCGCTGCATGTGGCGCAGCCGGCGGTCAGCCAGCAGATGCGCAATCTCGAGCAGGATCTCGGGATGCAGTTGCTCGAACGGAGCGTGCGCGGCGTCGCGCCCACCGCCGCCGGCCGCACGCTGTATCAGCACGCGCTCGAGCTGCTGCGCCAGGCCGACGGCACGCGCGAACTGCTGCGCCGCGATGCCGAGACACCGCAGGGCCGCGTGACGGTCGGGATGCCGTCGAGCACCACGCGCGTGCTGGCCATTCCGCTCGCCCGCGCGGTGCGCGACCGCTTCCCGGGCATCATGCTTGAGCTGATCGAGGCGCCGAGCGCCGATCTCGACACGCTGCTCGAACGCGCGCGGCTCGATCTCGCGATCGTCGTCGATGCGGTCGACACGCGCGGCATCGCGATCCACCGGTTGCTGACGGAAACGCTGTACCTGATCACGTGGCCCGGGTTCCCGGTGCCGGACGATCCCGTGCCGCTCGACGCGATCGCGCGGATGCCGCTCGTGCTGCCGAGCGCGCCGAACACGATCCGCAACCGCGTCGACTGGGCGATGCGCGAGGCCGGGCTGTCGTACGAGATCAGCTTCGAAGCGAGCTCGACCGGGCTGCTGTTCGCGGCCGTGATGGCGCAGCTCGGCGTGACGATCCTGCCGTGGACGGCCGCGCACGTCGAGATCGAGGAGCGCAAGCTCAAGCTGTCGACGGTCGCGCACCGGCTGTTCGCGCGCGACCTGTCGCTGTGCTGGCACGACACGGCGCTCGTCAGCAACGCGGTGCAGAAGGTGAAAGCCGAGATCGTCCGGCTGTTCGACGCGCTCGGGCAGCGGCCCGAGTGGGCGGCCGGCCAGGCCGACGGTGCGTGACCGGGGCACCGCGTGCGTTGTGCCTTGTGCTGCAACGGCGCGCGGACTAAGCTCCGTTCATCCTGGGTACCGCTGACGCCTCCACTTCTCCTCGCCGCTCGGTATAAGCGTCGGAGGAAGGAGGCCGTTCGTGTCCCCGCTCCAGTCTGCCTGGCTTCTGCTGGGCGTCAGTGTCCTCGCCGAAGTGCTCGGCTCCGTCGGACTGAAATACTCCGCCGGCTTTTCCCGCCCGCTCCCGTCCGCGCTTACCGTCGTCTGTTATGCCTGCGCTGTCTGGCTGATGGCGCTCGCGACGAAGCGGCTCGAAATGGGGCTCGCGTATGCAAGCTGGGCCGCCGCCAGCACCGCGGCCACGGCCGTGATCGGCATCGTCTGCTTCGATGAATCGGTGTCGCCACTGAAACTTGCCGGCATCGGGCTGACCGTCTGCGCGCTCGTCGCGCTCAACCTCGGCGAGGCGTCCGCTCACTGATCGGCGTCGGGCGCCGGGCGGGGCATTGACAATGCCCTCGTGCGCCCCTTAACGTTTCGTTCATCGTAACCATCACCGGTTCAGCTTAAGAGGTTGTCGGCCCGCTCGTGCTCGACACCTCTGCCTTCGTCGAAGGCCTGCTGCTTGGCGCCGGACTGTTCACGTCCGTCGGCCCCAAGGACGCCTTCGTCATCAAGCGCTCGATCTCGAGCCCCCATCTGCTTTCCATCGCCCTCGTCTGTGCGGGCAGCGACGCGCTGCTGATCGCGCTCGGCGCGCACGGGTTGTCGTCGTTGCTGTCGCGACATCCCGGCGTGGTGTCGGCCGCGCTGTGGGCCGGTATCGCGTATCTCGCCGGCTATGGCCTGCTCGCGCTGCGCTCGGCGATCCGGCGACGACAGCCGGAGCACGTCGACGGCCCACGCACGGGCAGCGAACCCACGCATGCGCGCACGGTGCTCGCGACCGCCGCCGTCTCGCTGCTCAACCCGTATGCGTGGATCGACACCGTGCTGCTACTCGGCACCGTGATCGTGAGCCACACTCCCGCCGCACGTGCGCCGTTTGCGATCGGCGCAATGACGGCGTCGCTCGCGTGGTTCCTGATGCTCGCCTATGGCGCACACGCGTGCCGCGCATGGTTTGCCCGTACGCTCGCATGGCGCGTGCTCGATTTTTTTGTCGCGGCGATGATGCTCGGCTTCGCGGTGCGTTTCGCGATCGACGCGCTTCAGGCGTCAGCGGCTCGATAACGTGCGAAACACGTCGTGCGCACCGGCATGCAGCTCGAAGCCGATGCCCGGTGCCTGCGGTACGCGTGCATATCCGGCGTCGACGCTTGCGCCATCGGCCAGTCCGCTGAACGGATGGAACGCGAACGGACTGACTTCCGCACCGCCGAGCCCGAGCGCCGCGACGACGTGCAGCGAGAACAGGTGGCCGCCGTGCGGCCAGAATGCGTCGCGCCGCCAGCCGCGCGACGCGAAGTGCTCGACGATCTGCAGATAGCCCGGCAGCCCGTAGCAATGCACGGGATCGAACACGAGCACGTCGCGCTCGGGGCGCAACCCGCCGTAGCGGTCGAGCAGCTTCGCTTCCGCGAGCGAGAACAGCGCCTCGCCGGCCGCGATCGGCGGTGCGTAACGCGTGGCGAGATCCGCCTGGAGCGGCAGGTCGAGCGGATCGCAGATGTCCTCGAACCACCAGAGGTCAAACGGCGCGAGCATCGCGGCGGCGGCGTCAACGGTCGTCGCGTCGTATGTGTTCATCGCGTCGACCGCGAGATGCGAACTGTCCGCCAATTGCGCGGCGGCAGCTTCGATGCGCCTGCGGTCCTGATCGAGATCCGCCCCGCCGATCTTGATCTTCGCGTGCGTATAGCCGAGATCGGTGATCCGGCGCATCTCGTCCGACAGGCGCGCGAGATCGTCATGCGGATAGCGGTAGCCGCCGCCTGCATACACGCGCACGCGTGGTGCGGCCGTGCGTTCAAGCCGGTCGGCAAGAAAGCGATACAGTGACAGGCCGGCGATTTTCGCGGCGGCATCCCAGATCGCCATGTCGAGCGTGCCGACCGCGACGCATCGTTCGCCGTGCCCGCCCGGCTTTTCACCGGCCATCATCGCGCGCCATGCGCGGAACGGATCGAGGTTCGTGCCGGCTTCGTCGGCAAGCGTATCGGCAGCAGCGAGCAGGCGCGGCGCGAACCGTTCGCGAATCAGACCACCCTGCGCGAAACGTCCGACCGACGCGTAGCCATAGCCCGTCACCGGGCGGCCATCGCGCACGACATCGGTGACGACCGCGACAACGCTCGTCGTCAGGCCGCCGGACAGGATCGCCGGATCGGCATAGCGGGACACGGGAATCGCTTGTTCGTGAATCGCGGTGATGCGCATGGTCGGGGTTCCGGGAAAACGTTCGGTGGTCGCGGGTGATGCACGCGTGGCGGCCGGCGCGACTGGCGGATCGCTGCATATTAGGTGCTTGCGCGTTGTCTTGCAGACCTGCGACCGTCAAGTCCCCCGATCGGCAGCGTCCAAATCGCGCCGCACCGCATCGGCGCACGGTCACCTTCTCCGTCACGCGTTACACGCATACCTCCATGTCATCCACGCCCGATATCTGCAGCGCTTGCCGATATCCGATCGCGCCCCGCAATCCGCGTTTGCCCCGTCGCATCGCCGCTTCGATCGGCATCACCCGCGAAAAATGTCGCTGCCGGTTAACCGCGCGTCGCATTTGTTATGGGTTGCGGTCGGATATTTTCTAGATCGCGCGGTTTTGTGCCGAGAAGATACATGTCGCCAGGCAGGCCAACGCATGCCGAAGCACCGCGATGGCTGCCTGCAACGCGCAGTTCATTGAACAACAAGCCAGACACTGGATACAGGGATTGGAGGACGACATGAAGGGTAGTCATACGGGCCTGGCGACAGGCCTGAAGCAACGCCACGTCACGATGCTGTCGATCGCGGGCGTGATCGGCGCGGGCCTGTTCGTCGGCTCCGGCCACGCGATCGCGGCAGCAGGGCCGGCGGCGTTGATCGCCTATGCGCTGACGGGTGCGCTCGTCGTCCTCGTGATGCGCATGCTCGGCGAAATGGCGGTCGCCCATCCGGACAGCGGCTCGTTCTCCACCTATGCCGATCGCGCGATCGGCCATTGGGCCGGCTTCACGATCGGCTGGCTGTACTGGTGGTTCTGGGTGCTCGTGATCCCGATCGAAGCGACCGCGGCGGCCACCATCCTCAACGCGTGGTTCCCGGGCATCGCGACCTGGATTTTCGCGCTCGGCGTCACGCTGCTGCTGACGGTGACCAACCTCTTCTCCGTCAAGAACTACGGCGAATTCGAGTTCTGGTTCGCGTTGATCAAGGTCGTCGCGATCGCCGTGTTCATCGCGATCGGCGGTGCGGCCGTGTTCGGGCTGCTGCCGGGCGGCCACGCGTCGGGCTTCTCGAACCTGGTCGCGCACGGCGGGTTCATGCCGAACGGGATCGGCGCGGTGTTCGCCGGCATGCTGATGACGATGTTCTCGTTCGTCGGCACCGAGATCGTGACGATCGCCGCGGCCGAATCCGAGCATCCGGAGCGGCAGATCGTGCGCGCGACGAATTCGGTGATCTGGCGCATCTCGCTGTTCTATCTCGGCTCGATCCTGTTCGTCACCGCGATCGTGCCGTGGAACGACCCGCTGCTGCCGGCGCACGGCTCGTACCAGCGCGTGATGGAACTGCTCGGCGTCCCGCATGCGAAGGCGATCATCGACGTGATCGTGCTCGTGTCGGTCGCGAGCTGCCTGAACTCGGCGCTGTACACGGCATCGCGGATGCTGTTCTCGCTCGCGAAGCGCAACGACGCACCGGCGTTCCTGCAGCGTACCGATTCGACCGGCACGCCACGCGCGGCCGTGCTCGCGTCGACCGCGTTCGGCTTCCTGACCGTGATCGCGAACTACGTGGTGCCGGAACAGGTGTTCAACGTGCTGATTGCGACGTCCGGTGCGATCGCACTGCTCGTGTACCTGGTGATCGCGGTGTCGCAACTGCGGATGCGCCGCATGCTCGACGTGAGCGGTTCGACGCTGACGCTGCGGATGTGGATGTTCCCGTGGCTCACGTGGGCGGTCATCGTGTTCATCTGCGGGACGCTCGTCACGATGCTGTTCCTCGACGGCCACCGGATGGAAGTCGCGGCGACCGGCGTGCTTGCCGCGCTCGTGCTGCTCGCGGCGCGCATCAACCAGCGCAGCCGCGATGCGCAGTCGAGCCTCGGCCGCCGCGGCGCATCGTCGGCCTGAAGACGAATCGCCGCGCGCTGGCAGGCGCACGGTTGCCGCTGCCGGCGAGTCGATCGGGTCAAGCTTCGCGTACTACGAATGCCTCACGCGTTTCGCCGACGCCTGCCGTGCAACAGCGATGTTTCCGGCGCGGCCCGGACGGTGATGTCCGGGCCACGCCGTTCACGACATCCGTCTGCACGGCAACCCGGGGCTGCGGCTCACATTGGCCGGCCGGTGCGATTCGCCAAGGATCGCGCCGGCCTTCGTTGTTTCGCATCTGCGCGAGCAGTTGCCTTATCCGCGCATCATCATGAGTCATGCAGCACCTGTCGCAAGCCCGCCGGAACCCGACACGCCGGCACGTATCCGGTTCGGCTTCGTCCTGTTGCCGAATTTCACACTGACGGCGTTCTCGGGCATGGTCGACGTGTTGCGGCTCGCGGCCGACGAGGGCGACAACAGCCGGCCGGTCAGGTTGTCGTGGACGATCCTCGGCGACATGGCCTCCCCCGTTCGCGCAAGCTGCGGGATCCAGGTCCCGGCGTGGGAGTCGTTGAATGCGCGTCAGGAATACGACTACGTGGTCGTGGTGGGCGGGCTCCTGCATGTCCGCTCGGAACCCGACGCCGCCACGCTGGAATTCATTCGCGCGGCCGCCTCGGCCGGCGCGATGCTGGTCGGCATCTGCACGGGTGCGTTCGCGCTGGCACGTGCGGGCGTGATGGCCGGACACCGGATCTGCATCAGCTGGTTTCACTACTGGGACTTCATCGAGCGGTTTCCGTCCGTCGATGCGAAGCTCGTGGTGTCCGATCGCCTCTACGTGCTGGATGGACGGCGCGTGACCTGCTCCGGCGGGCGCGCGTCGATCGACGTCGCGGCCGCGATCCTGGTGCGGCACATCGAGCCGTCGATCGTCTACAAGGCGCTCCGGATCCTGCTGGTAGACGGGCGCGAAACGGTCAGCGCGCCGCAGCCGCATCCGCCTGGCGTCGCGCCCAACGCGCATCCGAAGGTCAAGCGCGCGATCCTGCTGATGGAACAACACATCAGCCACTCGATTACGATCGACGAGCTGGCGCGCCGGCTGGACGTTTCATCGAGACAGCTGGAACGGCTGTTCAGGGAAGCGACCGGTGGCGGGCCGGCCGCCTGCTACCGGGCGATCCGGATTCGCACGGCCGCATGGATGCTGATGCATCTGGACAAGAACATTTCCGAAATCGCGGCAGCCTGCGGATTTGCCGATGCGTCGCATCTCGGGCGCGAGTTCCGGCGCGCGTACGGGATGTCGCCGAGCGCCTATCGTGAACGGCAAGCACCCGGCGCGATCGGCGGGATGGCGGAGCCGGCCGAACGTGCGACCACGCTCGGCGAGCTGTTTCCGAACCGGAACGAATTCTATTGAGCCGGAATCCCTCGCGGGTCATCCCGGCGGCAATCCCTGCTCGCGGGTATCGGCTGAAGGGTGCGGCTCAATGCGTCGGCACGACCGGCGCGTTGGCGCAGGCCGAACCGATCAACTCGCTCAGGCGAACACGAAGTACTTGCGCACCGTTTCCACCACTTCCCACGTCCCTTTCATGCCGGGTTCGATCACGAACACGTCGCCGGCTTTCAGGTGCACCGCCTCCTCGCCTTCCGGCGTGATGATGCAGTAGCCGTCGAGGAAGTGGCAGTACTCCCATTTCTCGTAGTTCACCTCGAATTTGCCCGGCGTGCAGATCCAGGTGCCCATGATCTTGCTGCCGTCCTTCGAGAGGTAGGCGTTCAGGTTCACGGTGTGCGGGTCGCCGCCGATGCGCTTCCACTTGGTCGCATCGAGGACGGGGGTCGGGCAGGTTTTACGCAGAACGGTGATGAAATCGGACATGTCGGCTCCAGACTAACGATCGTATAAGAGGCCTGTCACGTTAGTTCGAAAGCGTCGGCGGGGCTTGCATGCTTCCGACACTGACTCGTCTATTTTCGACACCGGCTTGCGGGCGGGCGCGCCGCCGGTTCGTCTGGTTCCGCGTTGCGCCGATGGGTCACTTCCGGCCGAACCCTTTTAGACGACCATTCCCGGCAGCGCCACCGCACCTCCCTCGCGTCGTGCCGGCCTCGAAGTCAGCGGGGCCAAAACAGCCCACTTGCCACATCTCGGCCAAACCCTGTAGAATTGCGCGTTCTGCGGGCGTCGTATAATGGCCATTACCTCAGCTTCCCAAGCTGATGACGTGGGTTCGATTCCCATCGCCCGCTCCACTTTCCGGCTGCATCGCAGCCTGCGCATAAGCCGCCTCGTCGAAGGCGGCTTTTTTGTACCATGTGCCGGTTCCCCCGGCGCACTGCTGCGCGCAACGGGCCCTCGCCCGCAACCGAGCCTTTCTCTGTCACCGATGATGCACGACGATCCGAACGAAGCCGGCCTGCCGCCGCACGACGACGCCATTCCCGACGAAGCCGCCGAAGGCGCTGACGCAGTCAATCCGCTGCACCACCGCCGCATCCGCAGCTTCGTGACGCGCGCCGGCCGCGTGTCGACCGGCCAGCGCCGTGCGATGGACGAACTCGGCCCGCGCTTCGTGGTGCCGTATGCGCCGGAGCTGCCCGACTGGAACGCAGTGTTCGGCCGCAGCGCACCGCGCATCCTCGAGATCGGCTTCGGCATGGGTGCATCGACCGCGGAAATCGCCGCGAACCGCCCCGGCGACGACTTCCTCGGCGTCGAGGTGCACGAGCCGGGAGTCGGCGCGCTGCTGAAGCTGATCGGCGAGCAGGATCTGTCGAACATCCGCATCATCCAGCACGACGCGGTCGAGGTGATCGAGCACATGCTCGCGCCGGAAAGCCTCGACGGCGTGCACATCTTCTTCCCCGACCCGTGGCACAAGGCGCGCCACCACAAGCGCCGGCTGATCCAGCCGCCGCTCGTAGCGCATCTCGCGTCGCGCCTGAAGCCGGGCGCGTACATTCACTGCGCGACCGACTGGCAGAACTACGCGGAACAGATGCTCGAAGTGCTCGGCGCGGAGCCGACGCTCGAAAACACGGCCGCCGACTACGCACCGCGCCCCGACTACCGCCCGGTGACGAAGTTCGAACGGCGCGGGCTGCGGCTCGGCCACGGCGTGTGGGACCTGGTGTTCCGCAAGCGCGCAGGCTGAACCCTCTCGCGGCGGCACACGCCGCCCCGCTCAGGACAAGAAAAAGCCCGACCGGCCTCTGCCGATCGGGCTTTTTTCATGCGAGGCGGGCCGGCCCTCGTGTTCGCGTCACGCCCAGTTCAGCCAACCGCTATACCCGACCAGCAAAACGAACAGCCCGAACGCGATCCGGTACCACGCAAACACCGTGAAATCGTGCGTCGCGACATAGCGCAGCAGCCAGCGCACGCACACGAACGCGCTGACGAACGCCGCGACGAGGCCGAGCGCGAACAGGCCGAGCGAATCGACGGTGAACGCCTGCCAGTCCTTGACGGTTTCATAGAGCGTCGCGCCGAAGATGATCGGGATCGCGAGGAAGAACGAGAATTCGGTGGCGACGCGCCGGTCGAGGCCGAACAGCATCCCGCCGATGATCGTCGACCCCGAGCGCGACATGCCGGGAATCAGCGCAAAACACTGCGCGATGCCGACCTTCAGCGCATCGAGCGGTGTCAGCGCATCGACCGATACCACGCGCGGCGGCTCGCGGCGCTCGCGCTGCCGCGCCTCGGCCCACAGGATGATCGCGCCGCCCACGACGAGCGCAAACGCGACGGGGACCGGCGAGAACAGCACGGCCTTGATCTTCTTCTCGAGCAGCAGGCCGAGCGCGATCGCGGGAATCGTCGCGATCACGACGTTCAGCGTGAAGCGCCGCGCATCGGGCCGGCTTGGCAGCCCGGACACGATCGATGCGATCCGTTGCCGGTATTCCCAGCAGACCGCGAGGATCGCACCGAACTGGATCACGACGTCGAACGTCTTCGCGTGCGAATCGTTGAAATTCAGGAAGCTGCCCGCGACGATCAGGTGACCGGTGCTCGACACCGGCAGGAATTCCGTCAGCCCCTCGACGACGCCGAGGATCAAAGCCTTGCAGATCAGGATCCAGTCCATCCGTGGCCCAACTCCGAAATGGTCGAATGAATGGGCCACTCTTCCGCGCGCGGCCCCCCTCCGGCCGAGTGCGGTTCGCCGTCACTTTTCGACGATCGCCACACGTATGCCGTTTGTAAGAATCGTAATTGTACCGGGTTCGTAGTTCACCCCGGCAAATTGCAGTTGTTCGGGCTTGAACGTGTAGATCGGATAGTTGGTCAGCAACTGCGTCGCGAGCAGGCCGGCGGCCGCGCCGACCTGTTGCGCGTACATCTGCGCGTCGCCGTCGAGCGCGAGGCTGTCGACGGCCGGCGACTTCAGCACGACCGAGCGGCTCGGCGCGTCGTACGCGAGCTGGCCCGACACGGTGAACTTGCCGCTGACCGGCGCACGCAGGAACGGGCTCACGAAATGCGCGTCGAGCTGCACGGCCACGCGGTTCTGGTCGGGCAGCAGGTTGACGGCCGGGTTCGCGAGCGACACGTCGACGACCTGCGCGACCGTCTTCTGGTACGGGAACTTGCGCGCGACGGCTTTCTGCACGTCACCGCGCGAGAACGTGTAGTGATCGGGGATGAACGGGAACGTCGACGCGCACGCGGCGAGCGAGAGCGTCACGCCGATGGCGCCGACGGTTGCGGCAAGAAAACGGCGCCGGCCGGGCGCGCAAGGTGCGGTCATGCTGAACACTCTCCTGGTTACGACGGCCGCGTCGCGGCCTCGAGACGCGTGAGCCATGCGAGCGCATCGTCACGCGACGCGCCGCACATGTCCGCGGCCGGCTGCAGCCCGGAGCAGCACGCGGGACGCTCGGGGCGGCCGAAGATCCGGCAGCGCAGGTCGTCGCCGAGCTGCACGCAGCGCACACCGGCCGGCTTGCCGTCGGGCATGCCCGGAATCGGGCTGGAAATCGACGGCGCGATGCAGCACGCGCCGCAGCCCTCGCGACACGCATGCGGCGGCGGGACGGCTGACGCCGGGCGGACAGGCAATTCGACGGACACTCGGCTCTCTCGAACGAACAACAAAAAACGGTGCGGCAACCGGACGCGGTGCCGGCAGCCCCACCCCGCATTGTGCCATCCCCGGCTGCGACGTTATTACACAATGCAGCCGAATCGCGCGTTTATATACTCGAAAGCATCTAAAAAGCGCGAGACCATCATGCGTTCCGGTTCTGCCGACTCATTGTTCCGTCCCGATTTGCTCGCGAAGTACGGCGCGAACGGGCCGCGCTATACGTCGTACCCCACTGCGCTGCAGTTCCGCGACGATTTCGACCCGGCCGACTATGTGCACGCGGCGAGCGACCCCGGCGCGTCGTCGAGCGAGCTGTCGCTGTACTTCCACATCCCGTTCTGCAACACCGCGTGCTTCTACTGCGGCTGCAACAAGATCGCGACCAACAACCGCCGCCGCGCGCGTCCGTATCTCGACCAGCTCAAGCGCGAGATGGCGCTGCAGGCCGCGCTGTTCGATCCGGCGCGCCCGGTCACGCAGCTGCACTGGGGCGGCGGCACGCCCACCTTCCTGTCCAACGACGAAACGGCCGAGCTGATGGCGGCTACGCGCGAGCACTTCGCGCTCGCGCCGGACGCCGACGCCGAATTCTCGATCGAGATCGATCCGCGCACGGTCACGCCCGCGACGCTCGTCCACCTGCGCACCATCGGCTTCAACCGGCTGAGCCTCGGCGTGCAGGATTTCGATCCGGTCGTGCAGCAGGCGATCAACCGGATCCAGCCGCTCGCGATGACGGCCGACCTGCTCTCCGCCGCGCGCACGACGGGCTTTCATTCGGTGAGTGTCGACCTGATCTACGGGCTGCCGCACCAGACCGTCTCCGTCTTCGCGCGCACGCTGGAAACGATCATCGAACTCGCGCCCGACCGGCTGTCGGTGTTCGGCTACGCGCACATGCCGCACCTGTTCAAGATGCAGCGTCAGATCGACGACGCGACGCTGCCGCCGCCGGAAACGCGCATCGCGCTGCTCGGCCTCGCGATCGACATGCTGACGTCGGCCGGCTACGTGTACATCGGGATGGACCACTTCGCGCGGCCGTCCGACGAACTCGTGCGCGCGCAGAAGAACGGCACGCTGCAGCGCAATTTCCAGGGCTACAGCACGCGCGCGGATACCGACCTCGTCGGGTTCGGCGTGTCGTCGATCGGCAAGGTCGGCGACGTCTACGCGCAGAACGCGAAGGACCTGCCCGCCTACGGCGCCGCGCTCGACGCGGGCCGGCTGCCGATCGCACGCGGCGTGCGGCTCACGCCCGACGACCGGCTGCGCCGCGACGTGATCACGCAACTGATGTGCAACCTCGAACTGCCGTTCTCGCATGTCGAGGCCGCCCACGGCATCCGCTTCGCCGATCATTTCGCGCGCGAACTCGACGCGCTGCGCCCGTTCGAGCGCGACGGGCTGCTGTCGATCGCGGCCGACCGCCTGACGATCCACCCGGCCGGCCGGATGGTCGTGCGCAACATCGCGATGGCGTTCGACGCGTATCTCGGCCAGACGCAGCAGCAGCGCTACTCGCGCACGGTCTGAGCCCGACGTGCCCGGCCGGCCACGCGCGGGCGGCCGGTTTGATACAGTGTGGGGCTTACGCCCCGCCAGAATCCGCACGATGCGCACCACCAAAGCGACCCACGCGGTCGAACGCCTGAAGACCCGCTCCGGCAACCCGCAGTTCGCGGCCGTTGCGATGGCGGGCGGCCTGTTCTATCTCGTCGACCGCTCCGGCGGCACCGCCGAAAAGCGCTGCGAGCCGCTGCCGCTCGACGAGTTCGTCAAGTTCGTCGACGAATTCGGCCCCAAAAAGCCGCGCAAGGCGAGCAAGCTCGACCTCGCGTTCGAGGCGCAGATCAAGAAGAGCAAGGGGTAAAGGTCTGTTGCAGGCCGCCTGAAGGCTTCGCGGCCGCCCCGTTTGGTACAATCACGAAGTTTCTCTATCCCCGCTGATGGCCGACCAGGCTGCGTGACCACACCATGAATATCGAAAACGCGCGTTTCAACATGATCGAACAACAGATCCGGCCGTGGGACGTGCTGGATCTCGACGTCCTGGGCCTGCTGTCGATCGTCAAGCGTGAAAACTACGTTCCGGCCGAATACCGCGATCTCGCGTTCGCCGACCTCGAACTGCCGCTGCCGGGCGGCCGCAGCAAGATGCTGTTCCCGCGCGTCGAAGCGCGCGTGCTGCAGGAGCTGACGGTCAAGAAGCACGAGAACGTGCTCATCATCGGCGCCGGCTCGGGCTACCTGGCTGCGCTGTTCGCGCACCGCGCACAACACGTGACGGCCGTCGAGATCGATCCGACCAACGCGAAGTTCGCGGAAGACAACCTGCGCAACGACGGCGTGACCAACGCGGAAGTCGTCCTCGGCGACGGTTCGCGCGGCTGGGCCGGCAAGGCACCGTATGACGTGATCTGCGTCGCGGGCGGCCTGCCCGTCGTGCCGCAGGAAATGCTCGAACAGTTGAAGGTCGGCGGCCGCCTCGCGGCATTCGTCGGCGGCCGTCCGGTGATGAAGGCGCAGATCATCACGCGCATCGACGACAAGCAGTACCGCGTCGCCGACGTGTTCGAAACGTACATCGACCACCTCGTCAACGCGATCGAGCCGTCGCGCTTCAAGTTCTGAACGGCGGAGCCCCCATGCAGATCCTGACGGCCGCGATGCTCGCGGAATGGCTTGGCGACAAGGCGCGCCCCGCCCCGGTCGTGCTCGACGTGCGCGAACCGTGGGAAATCGCGACCGCGCACATCGCCGGTAGCGTGTCGATTCCGATGCAGCAGATTCCCGCGCGCAGCGAAGAGCTCGACGACGAAGCGGAAATCGTCTGCGTGTGCCATCACGGGATGCGCAGCGCGCAGGTCGCGATGTTCCTCGAATCGCGCGGCTTCACGAAGCTGTACAACCTGCAAGGCGGGATCGACGCGTGGTCGCGCGACGTCGATCCGTCCGTACCGCGTTACTGACCTTTCCGGCGGCGCATCGCGCGCCGCCTCGCCGATCGGCACACTGCCGTCGGCCGCACTGATCCCCCGAACGGGCACGCATCGCGTGCCCGTTTCTCTTTTCTGCTCCCGTTAATCACTTCAGCGTCGTCTCGATGACCGACAGCAGCACCGCGCTGCGCCCGCGCCGTGCCCGCGCCGTGCCCGCGTCGCGCGAAGTCATGGTGCACGACGGTTCCCGCACCGCGTGCAGGTGCAGGCACCGGAACGGGGAACCCCGAACGTGCACCATTTGCGCCCGTGACCCTGCACCGCGACGGACCGCGCATGCTGCACGACGTGTCATGCGCACCGTGCCGACGCCGCGCACGGCCCCGCGCAGGCACGCCGGACGTGCATCCGCACGACTTGGCACATGCCTTGCGTTACCCGTTGGCCGACGCCTTCAAGGCGCACGCATATCCAACACGTCAAGGGGAACCCGATGAAACGTCGCAGTCTGTTGAAGTTCGGTTCGATGGCCGGCGCACTCGCGCTCGCGGGCAAGAGCCCGTTCGTACACGCGGCCGATGCGGGCACCGGCCCGATCAAGGTCGGCATCCTGCATTCGCTGTCGGGCACGATGGCGATCTCGGAGACGTCGCTGAAGGACACCGCGCTGATGACGATCGCCGACATCAACAAGAGCGGCGGCGTGATGGGCCGCAAGCTCGAGCCCGTGGTGGTCGATCCCGCGTCGAACTGGCCGCTGTTCGCCGAGAAGGCGCGCCAGCTGCTCACGCAGGACAAGGTCGCGTGCGTGTTCGGCTGCTGGACGTCGGTGTCGCGCAAGTCCGTGCTGCCGGTGTTCGAGGAACTGAACGGGCTGCTCTACTACCCGGTGCAGTACGAAGGCGAGGAAATGTCGCGCAACGTGTTCTATACGGGCGCCGCACCGAACCAGCAGGCGATCCCGGCCGTCGAGTACCTGATGAGCGCGGAAGGCGGCGGCGCGAAGCGCTTCTTCCTGCTCGGCACCGACTACGTGTACCCGCGCACGACCAACAAGATCCTGCGCGCGTTCCTGAAATCGAAGGGCGTGAAGGACGCCGACATTCAGGAGGTCTACACGCCGTTCGGCCATAGCGACTACCAGACCATCGTCGCGAACATCAAGAACTTCTCGCAAGGCGGCAAGACGACCGTGATCTCGACGATCAACGGCGACTCGAACGTGCCGTTCTACAAAGAGCTCGGCAACCAGGGGATCAAGGCGACCGACGTGCCGGTCGTCGCGTTCTCGGTCGGCGAGGAAGAGCTGCGCGGGATCGACACGAAGCCGCTCGTCGGGCACCTCGCCGCGTGGAACTACTTCATGTCGGTGAAGAACCCGACCAACACGAAGTTCAAGGACCAGTTCGCCGCGTGGGTGAAGGCGAACAACCTGCCGGGCGGCGCGAAGCGCGTGACCAACGACCCGATGGAAGCAACCTACGTCGGCATCCACATGTGGAAGCAGGCCGTCGAGAAGGCGAAGAGCACCGACGTCGACAAGGTGCGCGTCGCGATGATCGGCCAGACCGTTGCCGCGCCGTCGGGCTTCACGCTCGCGATGGACGGCAACCATCACCTGCACAAGCCGGTGATGATCGGCGAGATTCGCGGCGACGGGCAGTTCAACGTCGTGTGGAAGACCAAGACCGCGGTGCGCGCGCAGCCGTGGAGCCCGTTCATCGCGGGCAACCAGGGCAAACCGGACATCGTCACGTCGATCCCGGCCTTCCTGCGCCGGCAGCGCGCGGCGCTCGCCTGATGCAGGGCGGCGCGTCGCGCTTCACGCGCGACGCGCCGCTCGCACGCCGGTGCCGATATCGATGCGGTGGCCGCGCTTGCCGTGATGAACGGCACGCGAGCGCGCATCGCCGCCTGCATCCGCTTCCCCACGCCCGACAGGATTTCCCGATGCCTACACGCTTTCGCCGAGCCGCCGTCGCGATCGTCGCGTGCGCCGCCCTCGCGGGCGGGCTGCCGCGCGCCGCGTTCGCGCTGACAGCTACCGATACCGCCGCGCTCGCCGGCGACGACTTCGACGCGAAGACGGCCGCGGTCGAACGGCTCGCCGCCGATTCCGATCCGCGCGCAGTCGCGGTGCTCAACGCGCTGTCGACCGGCGACGCGCTCGCGACCGGTGACGGCCGCCTGCTGATCCAGACCGGCGACACCGCGCACGACGCGCTCACGCAGGCCGCGACGCCGGCCGGCGACGCGCAGCCCGTGATGCTGAACAACCTGCTGCGCACGAAGATCACGGGCGCGCTGTCGGGGCTCGCGCTCGCGTCGCCCGACGTCGCCGCGCGCCGCGACGCGATCGATGCGTTGCTGAAATCGCCCGACCCGGCGCTCAAGCCGATGATCGACCGCGCGCGCGCGAAGGAAACCGATCCCGCACTGAAGCGCCGACTCGACGCACTGTGGGCGATCGCCGCGCTGCACGATGCCGATCCGGCGAAGCGCCTCGAAGCCGTGCAGGTGGTGGCCGCGCGCCAGGACCTCGACATGATTGAGCAGTTGCGCCCGCTGGTCGCGAAGAACGCCGACGGCAGCTATGCGGAGCCCGATGCGCGCGTGCGCGACGCCGCGCAGCAAGGTCTCGACGCACTGCATTCGCTGCAGCGCCGCGGCGAGATTGCCGGCACGCTGTTCGCCGGCCTGTCGCTGGGCAGCGTGCTGCTGCTCGCCGCGCTCGGCCTCGCGATCACGTACGGGCTGATCGGCGTGATCAACATGGCGCATGGCGAATTCCTGATGATCGGTGCGTACGCAACCTATGTCGTGCAGACGCTGATCCAGCGCTATGCGCCCGGCGCGTTCGACTGGTATCCGCTCGTCGCCGTGCCGGTGTCGTTCGTGACGGCCGCGCTCATCGGCATCGTGCTCGAACGGCTCGTGCTGCGGCACCTGTACGGCCGCCCGCTCGAGACGCTGCTCGCGACCTTCGGCGTAAGCCTGATCCTGATCCAGGCAACGCGGATGCTGTTCGGTGCGCAGAACGTGCAGGTCGTGAACCCGTCGTGGATGAGCGGCGGCGTAACCGTGATGCAGAACCTGATCCTGCCGTACAACCGGCTTGCGATTCTCGCCTTCGCGCTCGCGGTGGTCTTCATCGCGTGGGCCGTGCTGACGAAGACGCGGCTCGGCCTGTTCGTGCGCGCCGTCACGCAGAACCGCCGGATGGCCGCGTGTGTCGGCGTGAAGACCGCGCGCGTCGACGCGTATGCGTTCGCGTTCGGCGCGGGCATCGCGGGCCTCGGCGGCTGCGCGCTGTCGCAGATCGGCAACGTGGGCCCCGACCTCGGCCAGAACTACATCATCGATTCGTTCATGGCGGTCGTGCTCGGCGGGGTCGGGCAGATCGCCGGCACCGTGCTCGGCGGCTTCGGGCTCGGCCTCGCGAGCAAGGCGATCGAGCCGTTCTGGGGCGCCGTGCTCGCGAAGATCGCGGTGCTCGTGATGATCGTGCTGTTCATCCAGAAACGTCCGCAGGGCATGTTCGCCCCGAAGGGCCGCAGTGCGGAGGCTTGACGTGACTTCATTCACCCATTCGTTGTCCAATCCTGTCACCGATTCGCCGCAGCCGGCCGCCGCCGCCCGCGCGGCAGACGGCTTCGCGCTCGGCCTGCCGCCCCGCCCCGCGTTGCTGTCGCGGCGTGCGTGGCTCGCGCTGATCGCGCTGTGCATCGCGATCGGCATCGGCGTGCCGCTCGCCGCGCTCGTCGCGCCCGAGTCGAGCGCGTTCCATCTGTCCGCGTACGCGATGACGCTCACCGGCAAGCTGATGTGCTACGCGATCGCCGCGCTCGCGCTCGATCTCGTATGGGGCTACTGCGGGATCCTGAGCCTCGGCCACGGGCTGTTCTTCGCGCTCGGCGGCTACGCGATCGGCATGTACCTGATGCGCGAGATCGGCCGTGACGGCAAGTACGGCAGCGACCTGCCCGACTTCATGGTGTTCCTCGACTGGCACCAGTTGCCGTGGTACTGGAGCGGCACGCAGCATCTCGCGTGGGCGCTCGCGCTCGTCGTGCTCGTGCCGGCCGTGCTCGCGTGGGTATTCGGCTTCTTCACGTTCCGCTCGCGCGTGAAGGGCGTGTACCTGTCGATCATCACGCAGGCCATGACGTTCGCCGCGATGCTGCTGTTCTATCGCAACGAGACGGGCTTCGGCGGCAACAACGGCTTCACCGATTTCAAGCGCATCGCCGGCTTCGCGATCACGTCGCCCGGCACGCGCACGGTGCTGTTGCTGCTGACGTTCGCGACGCTGGTGCTCGCGTTCATCGCCGCGCGCGCGATCGTCACGAGCAAGCTCGGGCGCGTCGTCACCGCGGTGCGCGACGGCGAGACGCGGCTGATGTTCCTCGGCTACAGCCCGCTCGCGTACAAGCTGTTCGTGTGGACCGTGTCGGCCGTGCTGTGCGGCATCGCGGGCGCGCTGTACGTGCCGCAGGTCGGCATCATCAACCCCGGCGAGATGTCGCCCGGCAATTCGATCGAAATGGCGATCTGGGTCGCGGTGGGCGGGCGCGGCACGCTGATCGGGCCGATCGTCGGCGCGTTCGCGGTGAACGGCGCGAAGAGCCTGTTTACCGCGTACTTCGCCGAATACTGGCTGTTCTTCCTCGGCCTGATCTTCGTGCTCGTGCCGCTGCTGCTGCCGCGCGGGATCATGGGCCTCGTCGAAACCGTGCTCGCGAAGGGGAAACGCGCATGAACGGAACAGCCCTCTACCAATTCACGCCGCCGCCCGAGGACGAACTGCTGGCCGTCAGCGGCACCGCATCGATGGGGCGCGTGGTGCCGCCCGGCATCGACACGTCGCACGGCACGATCCTCTACCTCGAGGATATCGAGGTGAGCTTCGACGGCTTCCGCGCGCTGAAGAAGCTGTCGCTCGCGATCGACGCGGGCGAGCTGCGCTGCGTGATCGGCCCGAACGGTGCGGGCAAGACGACGATGATGGACGTGATCACCGGCAAGACACGTCCCGACGCGGGCAAGGTGTTTCTCGGCCAGACGCTCGACCTCGCGCGGATGAACGAGCCCGAGATCGCGCGCGCGGGCATCGGCCGCAAGTTCCAGAAACCGACCGTGTTCGAACAGCATCCGGTGTGGGAGAACCTCGAGCTCGCGATGCAGACCGACAAGGGCTGGCTCGCGTCGCTGCGCGCGCGGCTCGACCGCCCCGCTCAGGCGAAGATCGAGGAGACGCTCGCGCTGATCGGCCTCGAAAGCCAGGCGTTCCGCGCGGCGGGCGAGCTGTCGCACGGGCAGAAGCAACGGCTCGAGATCGGCATGCTGCTGATGCAGCGCCCCGCGCTGCTGCTGCTCGACGAGCCGGCAGCCGGGATGACCGACCACGAGACGATGGAACTCGCCGAGCTGCTGAACACGCTGCGCGGCACCTGCTCGATGATGGTCGTCGAGCACGACATGGAATTCGTCGCGGCGCTCGCGGGCGACACGGGCCGCGTGACGGTGATGGCCGAGGGCGCGGTGCTCGCGCAGGGCACGCTCGACCAGGTCAAGCGCGACAATGCGGTGATCGAGTCTTACCTTGGACGATGATGCGATGCTGAAGATCGATGCACTGAACCAGTACTACGGCGGCAGCCATATCCTGCGCAACGTGAGCCTCGCCGCCGACGACGGCAAGCTCACCGTGCTGCTCGGCCGCAACGGCGTCGGCAAAAGCACGTTGCTGCGCTGCCTGATGGGCGTCGTCGCCGCGAAAAGCGGCAGCGTGTCGTGGCGCGGCACGGCACTCAGTGCGATGCCGCCGTATGCACGCGTCGCGGCCGGGCTCGCATACGTGCCGCAGGGCCGCGACATCTTTCCGCGCCTGACCGTCGAGGAGAACCTGCTCGTCGGTGCAGCGAGCCGGAAAGCACCGTCCAGGGTGCCCGACCGCATCTACGACCTGTTCCCGGTGCTGAAGGACATGCGCGCGCGCCGCGGCGGCGACCTGTCGGGCGGCCAGCAGCAGCAGCTCGCGATCGGCCGCGCGCTGATGAGCGAGCCGCAGCTGCTGATCCTCGACGAACCGACCGAAGGCATCCAGCCGTCGATCATCCAGGACATCGGCCGCACGCTGCGCCAGCTCGTCGACGAATCGAGGATGACCGTGCTGCTCGTCGAACAGTATTACGACTTCGCCCAATCGATCGCCGACCGCTACTGGGTGATGAGCCGCGGCGAGATCGTCGCGGGCGGCGACGCGCACGAGATGGAAGCGAACGGCGTGCGCGAGCTGATCGCGGTGTGACACGCAGTGCGGGGCCGGGCACGGACGAACCGGGCACTTCCAGCAAACGCGGCATCTGCATTATTGTTCCGGTAGCATCCACGTTCTTCGTGCCCGTTTCACCTGCTCCCCGTTCGCCGCCGATGTCCGCCCCCGATTCCCACGCCCCGCTGTCCCGCCCCGCCGTCGCCAAGTCGTGGCACGGCCGCCTCGAACTCGGCTTCGAGCGGCACGGCGCGCGCACGACGCTCGCGCACCGCCTGCACGACGGCCCGCTGCGGGTGCAGCGTCCGCTGTATCCGGAAGGCGATGCGATCTGCCACGCGGTGATCGTCCACCCGCCGGGCGGTGTCGCGGGCGGCGACCGGCTCGACATCGACATCGCGCTCGGCGACGGCACGCACGCGGTACTGACGACACCCGGCGCGACCAAGTGGTACAAGTCGAACGGGCTGGACGCGACGCAGCGCATCGGCATCACGGTCGGCGAGCACGCGAAACTCGACTGGCTGCCGCAGAACAACCTGTTCTTCGACGCGGCGCACGCGTCGCTCGACTTCACGGTCAAGCTCGGCGCGGGCGCCAGTGCGATCGGCTGGGACGCGTCGCAGCTCGGCAGGCAGGCGGCCGGCGAAACCTGGTCGGCGGGCCGCATCGCGTCGACCTCCGCGCTCGTCGATGCCGACGGCCGGCCGCTGTGGACCGAACGTGCGCTGCTCGATTCGCACGACCCGCTGCGCGGCGCGCTGCAGGGCCTCGCCGGCTTTCCCGCGTACGGCACGCTGTGGGCCGCCGGCGCCGCGTGCGACGCCACGCTCGCCGAATCGCTTGCCGCACGGATGCCGTTCGAGGCCACGCTGCGCGCGGGTGTGACCTGCGTGACATCGGGCGTCGTGCTCGTTCGCGCACTGTCGACATCGATGGAAGCGCTGCAGCGCCACTTCACCGACTGCTGGCTGCAGCTGCGGCCGATCGTGCACGGCGTCGACGCGCGGCCGCTGCGCCTCTGGCAAACCTGAGCGCAGGCGCGTCACGCACCGTTTCGGCGCAGCGTCGCGGCGGGCGCTGCACGTTGCCCATGCATCGCGCACCACGAGCGCGCATCGCACTGCGTTCCATGCACATGGCACGCGCCTTGCTCCTTACATAACCGATACACGACGCACGCAAAACAGCGCGGTGCTACGATGAACCGCGCGTTCGCGCCATTGCGCACGCACCGATAAAAATTACGTTTTCCTGAACATTTGCCTTCATGAAACTGACTCCCCGCGAGAAGGACAAGCTGCTGATCTTCACGGCGGCGCTGCTGGCCGAGCGCCGTCGCGCACGCGGCCTGAAGCTCAACTATCCGGAGGCGGTCGCCTTCATCACCGCCGCGCTGATGGAAGCCGCGCGCGACGGCAAGACGGTCGCCGAGGTGATGCATTACGGCACGACCCTGCTCACGCGCGACGACGTGATGGACGGCGTGCCGGAGATGATTCCCGACATCCAGGTCGAGGCGACCTTCCCCGACGGCACGAAGCTCGTGACCGTCCATCACCCGATTCCGTGAGGCCCCGCATGATCCCCGGCGAAATCCTCACCGACGACGGCGAACACGAACTGAACGCGGGCCGCGCGACGCTGACGCTCGTCGTCGCGAACACTGGCGACCGCCCGGTGCAGGTCGGCTCGCACTACCACTTCTTCGAAGTCAACGACGCACTGTCGTTCGATCGCGCGGCCGCGCGCGGCTTTCGCCTGAACATCGCGGCCGGCACCGCAGTGCGCTTCGAGCCGGGCCAGACGCGCACCGTCGAGCTGGTCGCCCTCGCGGGCGATCGCGCCGTCTACGGTTTTCAGGGCAAGGTGATGGGGCCGCTGTAAGCCGCGCCCCGCTCTTCAGGAACAGCAACATGACACTACGCTTGAGCCGCCGCGCGTACGCGGAAATGTTCGGGCCGACGACGGGCGACCGCGTCCGGCTCGCCGATACCGAACTGCTGATCGAGATCGAACGCGACTTCACGACCTACGGCGAGGAAGTGAAATTCGGCGGCGGGAAAGTGATCCGCGACGGCATGGGCCAGTCGCAGCGCGTGGCCGCCGACGTGCCCGACACGGTCATCACGAACGCGGTGATCCTCGATCACTGGGGCATCGTGAAGGCCGACATCGCGATCAAGCACGGCCGCATCGCCGCGATCGGCAAAGCCGGCAACCCCGACATCCAGCCGGGCGTGACGATCGCGATCGGCGCCGCGACCGAAGTGATCGCCGGCGAAGGGTTGATCGTGACGGCCGGCGGCATCGACACGCACATCCACTTCATCAGCCCGCAGCAGATCGACGAGGCGCTCGCATCGGGCGTCACGACGATGCTCGGCGGCGGCACGGGGCCGGCCACCGGCACCAACGCGACGACCTGCACGCCGGGCCCGTGGCACATGGAGCGGATGCTGCAGGCCGCCGACGGCTGGCCGATCAACCTCGGCTTTCTCGGCAAGGGCAATGCGAGCCTGCCGCAGCCGCTCGTCGAGCAGATCGCGGCCGGTGCGATCGGGCTGAAGCTGCACGAGGACTGGGGCACGACGCCCGCCGCGATCGACAACTGTCTTTCCGTCGCCGACGACACCGACACGCAGGTCGCGATCCACACCGACACGCTGAACGAAGGCGGCTTCGTCGAATCGACGGTCGCCGCATTCAAGGGCCGCACGATCCACACGTACCACACCGAAGGTGCGGGCGGCGGCCATGCGCCCGACATCCTGAAGGTGTGCGGCGAGGCGAACGTGCTGCCGTCGTCGACCAACCCGACGCGCCCGTACACGATCAACACGCTCGACGAGCATCTCGACATGCTGATGGTGTGCCATCACCTCGATCCGTCGATCGCCGAGGATCTCGCGTTCGCGGAATCGCGGATCCGCCGCGAGACGATCGCGGCCGAGGACATCCTGCACGATCTCGGCGCGCTGTCGATGCTGTCATCCGATTCGCAGGCGATGGGCCGCGTCGGCGAGGTGATCATCCGCACCTGGCAGACCGCGCACAAGATGAAGGTGCAGCGCGGCGCGCTGCCGGAAGACAGCACGCGCAACGACAACTTCCGCGCGAAGCGCTACGTCGCGAAGTACACGATCAACCCGGCGCTCACGCACGGCATTGCGCACGAAGTCGGCTCGATCGAGCCCGGCAAGTGGGCCGACCTCGTGCTGTGGGAGCCTGCGTTCTTCGGGATCAAGCCGTCGATGATCCTGAAGGGCGGGATGATCGCGATGGCGCAGATGGGCGACCCGAACGCGTCGATCCCGACGCCGCAGCCGGTCCACTATCGCGAGATGTTCGCCACCCGCGGCGGTGCGCTCGCGCGCACGTCGCTGACCTTCGTGTCGCAGATGGCCGCCGATGCGGGCATCGCGGAACGCTACGGCCTCGCGAAGCGGATCGTGCCCGTGCGCAACTGCCGCAACGTGACGAAGGCCGACATGATCCACAACGCGTGGCGCCCGTCGATCAGCGTCGACCCCGAAACCTACGACGTGATCGCCGACGGCCAGTTGCTCACCTGCGAGCCGGCCACCGTGCTGCCGATGGCGCAGCGCTATTTCCTGTTCTGATCCGATTGCCGGTCTTCGATTCATGCGCACCCTCGACAAACGCATTGCCCCGAACGTGAAACTCGCCGCGTCGCTCGTCGCGCGCGCGCCGACGCTCACGCTCGCCTATGACGCCCGTTGCAAGAGCCGCCTCGCGGCGACGCTCGACACCGGCGAGGACGTCGCGGTCCTGCTGCCGCGCGGCACGATCCTGCGCGACGGCGACGTGCTCGTCGCCGACGACGGCGCACTCGTGCGCGTTGCCGCGGCGCCCGAGACCGTGCTGCGCGTGCGCGCCACCGATCCGCTCACGCTGATGCGCGCCGCGTACCATCTCGGCAACCGCCACACGCCGGTCGAGATCGGCGACGGCTACCTGAAGCTCGAAGCCGATCCGGTGCTCGCCGACATGCTGCGCCGGCTCGGCACGCAGGTCGAGGAGACCCTTGCGCCGTTCCAGCCGGAAGCCGGCGCGTATGGCGGCGGCCACAAGCACGGACACGACGCGACGTTCGCCGAGGATTACGCACTCGCGCAGCAGGTGTTCGGCGAGCATCACGGTCACTCGCATTCGCACGACCACGACCACGACCACGACCACGACCACGACCACGACCACGACCATCAGCATGGTCCCGGTTGCGCGCACGGCCACGGCCATGACCACCACTGAACTCGTCGCGCTGCTGCATCTCGCGTCGCCGGCGCTGCCGATCGGCGCGTTCAGCTATTCGCAGGGGTTGGAAGCGGCGCTCGACGCGAACCTGATCCACGACGCGGATACCGCGCGCGACTGGATCGCGAGCGGCCTGACCGACGTGCTCGCGCACGGCGAACTGCCGTTCCTCGCGCACCAGCTCGCGCGCTGGCACGCGCACGACGCACCGGCGCTCGTCGCCGAAAATGCGTGGTTCATCGCGAGCCGCGAATCGGCGGAACTGCGCCGCGAGACCGAACAGATGGGCTGGTCGCTCGCGCAGCTCTGCGCGTCGCTCGAATGGGGCGATGCCGCGCGCCGCGCGACGCTCGCAACGATCAAGCCGATCGCGCTCCCCACCGCGTTCGCGTACGCAGCCGCCGCGCACGACGCGAGCGCCGACGCGGTGCTCGCCGCGTACGTATTCGGCTGGGTCGAGAACCAGACATCCGCCGCGCTGAAGGCCGTACCGCTCGGCCAGCTCGCCGGACAACGCATCATCGTTGCGCTGCGCGGCGCGATCGACGCGGCCGTGCGCCGCGCGCTCGCGACGCCGCCCGACGCCGTCAACACGTTCGCGCCGCAGCTCGGCATCCTGTCCGCACGGCACGAAACCCAGTATTCGCGGTTGTTCCGCTCCTGAACCCGACGCTACCCGCCATGAACGCACCTGCTCCCTCCTCCGCCCGCCGCACGAAGAAACTGCCGCCGCTGCGCGTCGGCATCGGCGGCCCCGTCGGCTCCGGCAAGACCACGCTGCTCGAAATGCTGTGCAAGGCGATGCGCGACAAGTACGACCTCGTCGCGATCACCAACGACATCTATACGAAGGAAGACCAGCGGCTGCTGACGGTCGCGGGCGCGCTGCCCGAGGAACGCATCATGGGCGTCGAGACGGGCGGCTGCCCGCACACGGCGATCCGCGAGGACGCGTCGATCAACCTCGAGGCCGTCGACCGGATGCTGTCGCGCTTTCCCGATGCCGACATCGTGTTCATCGAATCGGGCGGCGACAACCTCGCGGCGACCTTCAGCCCCGAACTGTCGGACCTGACGATCTACGTGATCGACGTCGCGGGCGGCGAGAAGATTCCGCGCAAGGGCGGCCCCGGCATCACGAAGTCCGACCTGCTCGTGATCAACAAGACGGATCTCGCGCCGCTGGTCGGTGCGAACCTCGACGTGATGGCGTCCGACACGAAGAAGATGCGCGGCGAACGGCCTTACGTGATGACGAACCTGAAGGCGCTCGAAGGCGTCGCGGACGTGATCGCGTTCATCGAGAAGAAGGGTTTGCTGACGGTCTGAGCGGCGCGGCGGCGCCCTACGGTGCCGCCACGCGTGCTCCCGGCGGCATTGCGCCGCCTTTGTCTATTCGTCCGAAGTGTCCTGCGCGTCCTGCCGCGCGCGCATGCCACGCTCGGCGGGCGGCAACAGGGCCGCGAGCACGTCGACCGTGCGTGCGGTCGCGCCGCGGTGGCGCGACGCGAATGCGGCGCCAGCCGCGCCCATCGCGATACGGCGCGCCTTGTCGGCGAACAGCGCGTCGAGCACGTGCGCGAGATCGAGCGGATCCTCGACCTGCAGCGCCGCGCCGGCCGCGACCGCGTCGGCGGTCGCCTGCGTGAAGTTGAACACGTGCTTCCCGATCAGCACCGGCACGCCGACCGCGCACGCTTCGATCAGGTTCTGGCCGCCGAGCGGCAACAGGCTGCCGCCGATGAACGCGATGTCGGCGGCCGCGTAATACGCGCCAAGCTCGCCCATCGAATCGCCGAGCAGCACCGTCACGTCGTCCGGCAGCGCCCCGGCGGCCGGCCGGCCGGCCGCGAGCGCGGCCGTGTCGGCCGCCCAGACGGAGCGTCGCACGCACTTGAGCCCGCTGCGCTCGACGAGCGCCTCGACCTCGGCAAAACGCTGCGGATGGCGCGGCACGAGCACCAGCAGCGCACCGGGCGTGCGCATCGCCGCGAATGCCTCGAGCACCAGCGCCTCCTCGTTCTCGCGCGTGCTCGCGGCGACCCACACGGGCCGCGCACCGATCGCGTCACGCCACGCATGGCCGCGCGCCGCGAGTTCCGGCGGCGTCGTCATGTCGAACTTCAGGTTGCCGAGCACGGCCACGTTGCGCGCGCCGAGCGACGTCAGCCGCTCCGCATCGGCCGGGCTCTGCGCGAGCACGCGCGAGAAGCCGCCGAACACGTCGTGCGTCGCCGCGCCGAACTTTCCCGCGCGCCGGAACGAACGCGCCGACATGCGCGCATTGGTCAGCACCAGCGGCACGTCCGCGCGGCGGCACTCGTCGATCAGCGTCGGCCACACCTCGGTTTCCATCACGAGGCCGAGCGTCGGCCGCCACGCGCGCAGGAAGCGCCGCACCGCGCCGGGCATGTCGTACGGCAGGTAGCAGCGCAGCACGCGATCGCCGAAGATCTGTTCGCCGGTCGCACGCCCGCTCGGCGTCATGTGCGTGAGCAGGATGCGCGCATCGGGGCGCGCGTGCATCAGCGCGTCGATCAGCGGCTGCGCCGCGCGCGTCTCGCCGACCGATACCGCATGCACCCAGATCAGCGGTGCGCGGTCGTCGCGCGAGCGGCCCGCCACGTGGCCGAAACGTTCGCCGATGTGTTCGCGATAGCCGCGCTCCTTGCGCGAGCGCACGTAAAGCCGGATGACGGCGATCGGTGCGACGAGCCACCACAGCGCGCGATAGATCACCCTCAGCATGCAGCAGCCCTCGTGTTGCTTCGGAGAAGAGGCGCGCTCAAACCAGCGCCCTGCCCTTCAGGCGTTCGAGAATGCCGAGCGGCGCGCATTCGCGGCGAACCATCGCATCCACCGGCAGGAAGAAGGTCTGTTCGAGCATGAACTGGCCGGACATCACAGCGTGCGAAGTCTGATCCGAGAAACATATCCACACGCAGCCCGGCGGAAACGGCATCGTCTCCTGCGGGCTCGTCTTCTGGTAGTCGAGATCGGCCTTCATGCTGTCGTGCAGGTTCAGCATCAGGTGGTCGTACGCGCTGCGCGGCGACTTCGTCACGTGCAGCAGGTTCAGCAGCCATGCGGCACCCGGCAACTGCGGCTTGATGTGCGGCAGGAAGCGCTTCGCGACGTCCTCGAACGGTTCGCCGACGCGCCACACGCGCGGCACGCCGGCCGGGTTCACGTTCGTGAACACGCGCAGGATGCGCTCGCCGTAGTTGGGCCGCGACGGGAACGCATCGACGTGCAGCCGGCTGTCGTCCTTGCGCCACGACGTCTGGCGCGTCTCGACCTGCATCAGCCGCAGGCTCGTCGGTGCGACGCGCAGCTTGCCGCGATACTCGGGAAAGAGGCCGTCGACGAGCGTGCCGGCCTGCTGCTGGAAGCGCGCGACCAGCGCGCGCACGGCCGACTGCGTGACGCTGTCGCCGAGCACGCCGGCGAGCGCGCCGCCGTTCGGCGCGAGGCTGATGTTCTTGCGTTTCGGATCGGCGAGCGCCGGATCGAGCAGCGCTTCCTCGCCGCCTTCGATCGCGAAGCGCAGGTGCGGGAAATACAGCACCTTGCCTTCCTCGACGGCGGCCAGCAGCTGCTCGCGCGGCGCCGACAGACTGTGTCCGCTCCAGTCGGCGGACGGGACTTCGATGATCTGGGATTCGCTCATGTTCGGTTCGCGTGGGTTCGCGCGTGTGACAGCGTTACAGGAGACCGAAGCCCGCGAGCGCCGACTTCACCTGCGCGATCGACGGGGGTTGCCCTGCCGTGCCGAGATTGACGACGTTCGGCGACCAGTAGCCGCCGGTCCGCCAGGCCGTCGCGAAATTGTACAGTTCGACCGTCGGACGCTTCAGCGCGGCCGCGATGTGAACCAGACCTGTATCAACCCCGACGGTGGCGGCCGCGCCGTCGATCAGCCCGACCACGGCAGGCAGCGACAGCCGCGGCGGCACGATCGCCGCCGCGCCGAACTCCTTCGCGAGCCGCTCGCTGGTCGCGCGCTCCGCGTCGTTGCCCCACGGCAGCACGAGCGAAGCGCGGCGCCACACGAGCGCCTGGCCGAGC
>NZ_JAAGPO010000118.1:0-31160 GCF_017104825.1 Burkholderia sp. Ac-20345
CCCGTCGCGGCCCGGCCGGGCTGCGACCAACCCGCGCCGCCGGCGCGGTTCATTGACGGCAGATGATGAAAAAGACGACCCTGAAATCGGTGTTTCTGACCGGCCTGCTGGTTCTCGTCCCGCTCGCGATCACGCTGTGGGTGCTCGGCCTCATCATCGGCACGATGGACCAGACGCTGCTCCTGCTGCCCGAATCGTGGCAGCCCGAGCGGATGCTCGGCTTCCACCTGCCGGGGATCGGCGCGGTGCTGACGCTCGCGTTCATCTTCGTCGTCGGGCTGGCCACGCGGAACTTCATCGGCCAGAAGCTCGTCACGTGGTGGAACGCCGTGGTGCGTCACATCCCGGTCGTCGGGCCGATCTACACGAGCGTCAAGCAGGTGTCGGACACGCTGCTGTCGAGCAGCGGCAATGCGTTCCGCAAGGCGCTGCTGATCGAATACCCGCGTCGCGGCTCGTATACGATCGCGTTTCTGACCGGCACGCCGGGCGGCGACGTGCTCAATCATCTGACGGAAGAATACGTGAGCGTCTATATCCCGACGACGCCGAACCCGACGTCGGGCTTCTTCCTGATGCTGCCGAAGAGCGAAGTCATCGAACTCGACATGTCGGTCGATGCCGCGCTCAAGTACATCGTCTCGATGGGCGTGGTGGCGCCCCCGGCGCCGGCTCCGGCGCCTGCACGCCGCCCCGTCGAGCCGCCGCTGTAAGTAAAGAATCATCGCCCGGGCCGCGCGTTGCGGCGCCCGTTGATCAAACCGAACGAAAGCAAACATCATGTCGATGCGTACTGAATACTGCGGTCTCGTGACCGAACACCTGCTGGGCCAAACCGTGTCGCTGTGCGGCTGGGTGCAGCGCCGCCGCGATCACGGCGGTGTGATCTTCATCGACCTGCGCGATCGTGAAGGCCTCGTGCAGGTGGTGTGCGACCCGGATCGCGCGGAAATGTTCGCGACCGCCGAAGGCGTGCGCAACGAGTTCTGCGTGCAGATCAAGGGCCTCGTGCGCAACCGTCCGGAAGGCACGGTCAACGCCGGCCTGAAGAGCGGCAAGATCGAAGTGCTGTGCCACGAACTGAACGTGCTGAACGCATCGGTCACGCCGCCGTTCCAGCTCGACGACGACAACCTGTCGGAAACGACGCGCCTCACGCACCGCGTGCTCGACCTGCGCCGTCCGCAGATGCAGCACAACCTGCGCCTGCGCTACCGCGTCGCGATCGAAGCGCGCAAGTACCTCGACGAGCAGGGCTTCATCGACATCGAAACGCCGATGCTGACGAAGAGCACGCCGGAAGGCGCACGCGACTACCTCGTGCCGTCGCGCACGAACGCGGGTCAGTTCTTCGCGCTGCCGCAGTCGCCGCAGCTGTTCAAGCAGCTGCTGATGGTCGCGAACTTCGACCGTTACTACCAGATCACCAAGTGCTTCCGCGACGAAGACCTCCGTGCCGACCGTCAGCCGGAATTCACACAGATCGACTGCGAAACGTCGTTCCTCGGCGAGCAGGAAATCCGTGACCTGTTCGAAGACATGATCCGTCACATCTTCAAGACGACGATCGACGTCGAACTCGACGCAAAATTCCCGGTGATGCCGTACTCGGAAGCGATGGCGCGTTTCGGTTCGGACAAGCCGGACCTGCGCGTGCAGCTCGAATTCACCGAGCTGACCGACGCGATGAAGGACGTCGACTTCAAGGTGTTCAGCACGCCGGCCAACGCGAAGGACGGCCGTGTCGCGGCACTGCGCGTGCCGAAGGGCAGCGAGCTGTCGCGTGGCGACATCGACGGCTACACCGAATTCGTGCGCATCTACGGCGCGAAGGGTCTCGCCTGGATCAAGGTCAACGAGAAGGCGAAGGGCCGTGACGGCCTGCAGAGCCCGATCGTCAAGAACCTGCACGACGCATCGATCGCGGCGATCCTCGAGCGCACCGGCGCGGAAGACGGCGACATCATCTTCTTCGCGGCCGACCGCGCGAAGGTCGTCAACGACAGCCTCGGCGCACTGCGCCTGAAGATCGGCCATTCGGAATTCGGCAAGGCGAACGGCCTCGTCCATGCCGGCTGGAAGCCGCTGTGGGTCGTCGACTTCCCGATGTTCGAATACGACGACGAAGACGCGCGCTACGTCGCGGCGCACCACCCGTTCACGAGCCCGAAGGACGAGCACCTCGAGTACCTCGAGACGGATCCGGGCCGTTGCCTCGCGAAGGCCTACGACATGGTGCTGAACGGCTGGGAAATCGGTGGCGGCTCGGTGCGTATCCACCGCGAGGAAGTGCAGAGCAAGGTGTTCCGTGCGCTGAAGATCGGTGCGGAAGAAGCGCAGCTGAAGTTCGGCTTCCTGCTGGACGCACTGCAGTACGGCGCGCCGCCGCACGGTGGTATCGCCTTCGGTCTCGACCGTATCGTCACGATGATGGCCGGTGCCGATTCGATCCGCGACGTGATCGCATTCCCGAAGACGCAGCGTGCGCAGGATCTGCTCACGCAAGCACCGAGCCCGGTCGACGAGCGTCAGCTGCGCGAACTGCACATCCGTCTGCGTCAGCCGGAACAGCCGAAGGCGTAACGCACTTCGTACCCGGTCGTGTGTGCGTTCATGCGCACACGACACACATGAAAAGGCGCAGCGATGCGCCTTTTTCGTTTTTTGCGGTACAGTCGCAGCACTTGCCGCCCGTTCGGAGCACTTGCCCGGCGCGCGGCCCCGTGCTGCATGAAACAAAGATGACGAAGCCGCCGAAAATCCCCGAATCCGTTCTTGTCGTGATCTACACGCCCGACCTCGATGTGCTCGTGATCAAGCGTGCCGACCAGCCCGATTTCTGGCAATCGGTGACTGGCTCGAAGGACGCGCTCGATGAGCCGCTCTCAGTCACCGCCGCACGCGAAGTGGCCGAGGAAACCGGCATCGCGACCGGCACGCCGGACGTGCCTGCCAGTGCGCTCGTCGACTGGCGCCACAAGATCGAATACGCGATCTATCCGCAATACCTGCACCGCTATGCACCGGGTGTCACGCGCAACGTCGAGCACTGGTTCGGCCTGTGCGTGCCGCATCGCGTCGACGTGACGCTGTCGCCGCGCGAGCATGTCGACCATGCGTGGCTGCCGTTCCGCGAGGCGGCCGCACGCTGCTTCTCGCCGTCGAATGCCGAGGCGATCCTGCAACTGCCCGCCCGCGTGGCACTGTCGCGCGCGCCGCACGGCTCGTCCGCATGACGGCGGAAGCCCGCAAGCGCTTCGCGCAATTGCGGCAGATGTTCCTGCAGGAACGCGGTTCCGCGTCGCGGCTCGCCTTCACGTCGGGCAACACCGTGCGGCTGTGCGAGGGCGGCGGCGCATTCTTCCGGGCATTGATCGAGCGGATCGATGCCGCCCGCGAGCAGGTGATGCTCGAAACCTACATCTTCTGCGACGACGCGGCCGGCCGGCCGGTGTCGGACGCGCTGATCCGCGCGGCACAGCGCGGCGTGCGCGTGCGCGTGATCACCGACGGCATCGGCACCGCACGCCTGCCGCTGTTCGACTCGTGGGTGGCGGCCGGCGTCGAGCACTGCATCTACAACCGCTTCCTGTTCGGCCGCTTCGGCTTCTCGCGCACGCATCGCAAGCTCGCGGTGATCGATCACGCGGTCGCGTTCTGCGGCGGCATCAACATCATCGACGACTATGCGCAGGGCGGCACGACGCTGCCGTTTCCGCGCTGGGATTTCGCGGTCGAGATGGCGGGGCCCGCGGTGTCCGACGTGCGCGCCGCGTTCGAACTGCAGTGGCACCGCATCATGTTCGGCCACAAGCCGTATGCGCAATACGCGGCCGGACTGCATGGCGGCGAAGCGTTCCCCGACATGTTCCGGCGCTGGATGCGCAGCCACCGGTGGGTCAAGGCCGGCGCGCTGCGGGTCGTGACGGAGCCGAGCGTCGCGTTCGTCGCGCGCGACAACGTCGTGAACCGCCGCGCGATCGAGAAGGCGTATCTCGCGGCGATCGGCCAGGCGCGCCAGCGGATCCTGCTTGCCAATCCGTACTTCATGCCGGGGCGCAAGCTGCGCCGTGCGCTGACGGGCGCCGCGCGACGCGGCGTCGATGTGCGGATCCTGATCGGCCGCAAGGAATTCGCGGCGCTCGACACGGCCGTGCCGTTCCTCTATCACGCGCTGCTGCGCGCCGGCGTGCGCGTGGCGGAGTACGACAGGACGATGCTGCACGGCAAGGTGGCCGTGATCGACGACAACTGGGCGACGGTCGGCTCATCGAACCTGGACGCGCTGAGCCTGATGTTGAACAATGAGGCGAATGTCGTGCTGGTGCGCTACGATGCTGTCACGAACGAACTGCGCGATGCGATCGCGGCCGCGTTCGCCGACGGCCGGGAAATCGACCCCGCCCGGTTCGCTGCGCGCCCGCGCATCGAGCGCTTGCTGAACTGGCTCGCCTATACGGCGTATCGCGTCGTGATGAAGGCGCTGACGGTCGGCGGTTACGACTGACGAAGACTAAGCGTTCGCTTCAAAAATCTGTCCGCACGTTCGTGCGGAAAAGCCGCTCCGGTCCCGCCGGAATCGCGCAAAATAGCGGCTCGGTTAGACACCGGTTTCTAATAATTTCCTTGTTTCGCGAGCGGCCGCACTCAATAATAGTACGGCCGTTCGATTTTATTCGAACCCCCGAACGGTTACAGAAATAGCTATGCGAAAAGGCGAACAGACGCGTGCCGCGATACTTGAAGCTGCTTTGGACCTCGCCAGCCGGGACGGGCTGGAGGGGCTGACGATCGGCCTGCTGGCCGAGCGCATGCAGATGAGCAAGAGCGGTGTGTTCGCGCACTTCGGATCGCGTGAAGACCTGCAGGTCGAGGTCGTCCGCGAGTATCACCATCGTTTCGAAAACGAGGTGTTCTTTCCGAGCCTGCGCGAGCCGCGAGGCTTGCCGCGCCTTCGGGCGATGCTGGCCCGCTGGACGGAGAAGCGCATCCAGGAGGTGACGACCGGATGCATCTACATCAGCGGTGCCGTCGAGTACGACGACCGGCCTGACAGCCCCGTGCGCGAGCAGTTGATCGCAAGCGTGACGGCCTGGCGTGCCGCGATGCTGCGTGCCATTTCGCAGGCGAAGGAAGAAGGCCATCTGCGTGCGGATACGGATCCGGACCTGATGCTCTTCGAGTTGTACAGCTTCACGCTCGGCCTGCATCACGACGCACGCTTCCTGCATTCGCCGGACGCCGTGCGCCTCACGTGGGCCGCGCTGGAAAAGACGATTGTTTCGTATCAGAGCGAGAGCCGTTAGCGGAGCGTGATCCGCCCGCCAGGAGCTCGAGCCGTTTTGCCCACCTTTGGAGAGAGTCATGGGACAGTACGCCGCGCCGCTGCGCGACATGCAATTCGTGTTGCACGAGCTTCTGAATGTCGAAGCCGAAGTCAAGCAAATGCCCAAGCATGCGGACCTCGACGCCGACACGATCAACCAGGTCCTCGAGGAAGCGGGCAAGTTCTGCTCCGAGGTACTGTTCCCGCTGAACCAGGTCGGCGACCGTGAAGGCTGCACGTATGAAGGCGACGGCGTCGTGAAGACCCCGACCGGCTTCAAGGAAGCCTATCAGCAATACGTCGAGGCCGGCTGGCCGGCACTCGGCTGCGATCCGGACTACGGCGGCCAGGGCCTGCCCGCGTTCGTGAACAACGCGCTCTACGAAATGCTGAACTCGGCGAACCAGGCATGGACGATGTATCCGGGCCTGTCGCACGGCGCCTACGAGTGCCTGCACGCGCACGGCGCGCCGGAACTGCAGCAGCGCTACCTGCCGAAGCTCGTGTCGGGCGAATGGACGGGCACGATGTGCCTGACCGAGCCGCACTGCGGCACCGACCTCGGCATCCTGCGCACCAAGGCCGAACCCAACGGCGACGGCTCGTACTCGATCAGCGGCACGAAGATCTTCATCTCGAGCGGCGAGCACGACATGTCGAAGAACATCATCCACCTCGTGCTCGCGCGCCTGCCGGACGCGCCGCAGGGCACCAAGGGGATCTCGCTGTTCATCGTGCCGAAGTTCATCCCCGACGCAGCGGGCGAGCCGGGCGAGCGCAACGGCATCAAGTGCGGCTCGATCGAGCACAAGATGGGCATCCACGGCAACTCGACGTGCGTGATGAACCTCGACGGCGCGAAGGGCTGGCTGGTCGGCGAGCCGAACAAGGGCTTGAACGCAATGTTCGTGATGATGAATGCCGCGCGCCTCGGCGTCGGCATGCAGGGCCTCGGCCTCACGGAAGTCGCGTACCAGAACTCGCTCACGTATGCGAAGGAGCGCCTGCAGATGCGCTCGCTGACGGGCCCGAAGGCACCGGACAAGCCGGCCGACCCGATCATCGTGCACCCGGACGTGCGCCGCATGCTGCTCACGCAGAAGGCCTACGCCGAAGGCGCGCGCGCGTTCACGTACTGGTCCGCGCTGCAGATCGACAAGGAACTGTCGCACGGTGACGAAGCGGTGCGCAAGGAAGCAGCCGATCTCGTCGCGCTGCTCACGCCGATCATCAAGGCGTTCCTGACCGACAACGCGTTCGAGTCGACCAACCATGCGATGCAGATCTACGGCGGCCACGGCTTCATCTCCGAGTGGGGCATGGAGCAATACGTGCGCGACGCGCGGATCAACATGATCTACGAAGGCACGAACTCGATCCAGTCGCTCGACCTGCTGGGCCGCAAGGTGCTCGGCGACATGGGCGCGAAGCTGAAGAAGTTCGGCAAGCTCGTCACGGAATTCGCGGAAGCCGAAGGCGTGAAGCCGGAAATGGCCGAGTTCATCAACCCGCTCGCCGACATCGGCGACAAGGTGCAGAAGCTGACGATGGAAATCGGCATGAAGGCGATGCAGAACCCGGACGAAGTCGGCGCTGCCGCCGTGCCGTACCTGCGTACCGTCGGCCACCTGGTGTTCTCGTACTTCTGGGCGCGCATGGCGCGCCTCGCACTCGACAAGGAAGCGTCGGGCGATCCGTTCTACAAGTCGAAGCTCGCGACGGCACGCTTCTACTTCGCGCGCCTGCTGCCCGAGACGGCGTCGACGATCCGCGCCGCACGCGCCGGTTCGAAGACGATGATGGAAGTCGACGAATCGCTGTTCTGACGCGATTCCGGGCGGGGTGCGATGCGCGCCGCCCGAACGCAACGGTTCCTGGTACTCACTTCGCCGTGCAGCCCACACCTCCCGCGCTGCACGACACTATCCGGAGACATCCCGTGAGCAATTTCCTGATTCGCAAGGTCGCCGTGCTGGGCGCCGGCGTGATGGGCGCGCAGATCGCCGCGCACCTCATCAACGCGCGCGTGCCGGTGCTGCTGTTCGACCTGCCGGCCAAGGAAGGCCCGAAAAACGCGATCGCGCTGAAGGCGATCGAGAACCTGAAGAAGCTGTCGCCCGCGCCGTTCGGCGTGAAGGACGACGCGAAGTACCTCGAAGCAGCGAACTACGAAGACGACATCGCGAAGCTCGCCGAGTGCGACGTCGTGATCGAAGCGATCGCCGAGCGGATGGACTGGAAGCACGACCTGTACAAGAAGGTCGCGCCGCACATCGCGCCGAACGCGATCTTCGCGACCAACACGTCGGGCCTGTCGATCACGAAGCTGTCCGAAGGTTTCTCGGACGAGCTGAAGTCGCGCTTCTGCGGCGTGCACTTCTTCAACCCGCCGCGCTACATGCACCTCGTCGAGCTGATCCCGACCGCGCATACGCGTCCGGAGATCCTCGACCAGCTCGAAACCTTCCTGACGAGCATCGTCGGCAAGGGCGTCGTGCGCGCGAAGGATACGCCGAACTTCATCGCGAACCGCGTCGGCATCTTCTCGATCCTGGCCGTGATCACCGAGGCCGCGAAGTTCGGCCTGCGTTTCGACGAAGTCGACGACCTGACGGGCAGCCGCCTCGGCCGCGCGAAGTCGGCAACGTTCCGCACCGCGGACGTGGTCGGCCTCGACACGATGGCGCACGTGATCAAGACGATGCAGGACAACCTCGCCGACGATCCGTTCTTCCCGGTCTACCAGACGCCTGCCGTGCTCGCCGAACTGGTGAAGCAGGGTGCGCTCGGCCAGAAGACGGGCGGCGGTTTCTACAAGAAGGAAGGCAAGGCGATCAAGGTGCTCGACGCGAAGACGGGCACCTACGTGGATTCGGGCGCGAAGGCGGACGAAACCGTCGGCCGCATCCTGAAGCGCCCGCCGGCAGAACGCCTGAAGCTGCTGCGTGAAACGGACCATCCGCACGCGCAGTTCCTGTGGTCGATCTTCCGTGACGTGTTCCACTACATCGGCGTGCATCTCGAATCGATCGCCGACAACGCGCGCGACGTCGACCTCGCGATCCGCTGGGGCTTCGGCTGGAACGAAGGCCCGTTCGAAGGTTGGCAGGCCGCCGGCTGGAAGCAGGTCGCCGAGTGGGTGCAGGAAGACATCGCGGCCGGCAAGGCGCTCGCGAACGTGCCGCTGCCGTCGTGGGTGCTCGAAGGCGCAGTCGCCGAGAAGGGCGGCGTGCACACGGCCGAAGGCTCGTGGGCGCCGGCAGCGCAGCGCTTCGTGCCGCGTTCGGACCTCGCGGTCTACGACAAGCAGGTATTCCGCGCGCCGCTGCTCGGCGAAGCCGGGGCCGATCCGAAGACGTACGGCAAGACGCTGTTCGAAACCGACGCGGTGCGTGCCTGGGTCGACGACCGCGCGGGTGAAGACGACGTCGTGATCGTGTCGTTCAAGTCGAAGATGAACACGATCGGACCGAGCGTGATCGACGGCCTCGTGCAGGCGATCGAACTCGCGGAGAAGGACTACAAGGGCGTGGTGATCTGGCAGCCGACGTCGCTGAAGCTCGGCACGCCGGGCGGCCCGTTCTCGGCCGGCGCGAACCTCGAAGAGGCGATGCCCGCGTTCATGATGGGCGGCGCGAAGGGTATCGAGCCGTTCGTGAAGAAGTTCCAGGAAGGCATGCTGCGCGTGAAGTACGCGAACGTGCCGGTCGTCGCAGCCGTGTCGGGCATCGCGCTCGGCGGCGGGTGCGAGCTGATGCTGCACAGCGCGAAGCGCGTCGTGCACGTCGAGAGCTACATCGGTCTCGTCGAAGTGGGCGTCGGCCTCGTGCCGGCGGGCGGCGGCCTGAAGGAAGCAGCGCTGCGCGCAGCGGACGCCGCGACGGCCGCGAACGCGACCACCGACATCCTGAAGTTCGTCACGAAGTCGTTCGAGAACGCGGCGATGGCGAAGGTCTCGGCGTCCGCGCACGATGCCCGTGCGATGGGTTACGTGAAGCCGTCCGACACGATCATCTTCAACGTGTTCGAACTGCTCGACACTGCGAAGAAGGAAGCGCGTGCGCTGGCCGCCACCGGCTACCGCGCACCGCTGCGCGCGAAGGACGTGCCGGTCGCAGGCCGTTCGGCGATCGCGACGATCAAGGCATCGCTCGTCAACATGCGTGACGGCCGCTTCATCAGCGACCACGACTACCTGATCGCGAGCCGTATCGCCGAAGCCGTGTGCGGCGGCGACGTCGAAGCCGGCAGCCTCGTCGACGAGCAGTGGCTGCTCGCGCTGGAGCGCCGTGCGTTCGTCGAGCTGCTCGGCACGCAGAAGACGCAGGAACGGATCATGGGCATGTTGCAGACCGGCAAGCCGGTGCGTAACTGAGCGAGCGGATAAGGCAAGGAGTCTCAAATGAGCAAACAATTGCAAGACGCATACATCGTCGCCGCCAGCCGCACGCCGATCGGCAAGGCCCCGCGCGGTGTCTTCAAGAACACGCGCCCGGACGAGCTGCTGGTCCACGCGATCAAGTCGGCGGTTGCGCAGGTGCCCGGCTTCGACACGAAGCTGATCGAAGACGCGATCATCGGCTGTGCGATTCCGGAAGCTGAGCAGGGCCTGAACGTCGCGCGGATGGGCGCGCTGCTCGCGGGCCTGCCGCAGACGGTCGGCGGCGTGACGGTCAACCGTTTCTGCGCGTCGGGCATCACGGCGCTGGCAATGGCGGCCGACCGCATCCGCGTCGGCGAATCGGACGCGATATTCGCGGGCGGCTGCGAATCGATGAGCATGGTGCCGATGATGGGCAACAAGCCGTCGATGTCGCCGCACATTTTCGATCGCAATGAAGACTTCGGCATCGCGTACGGGATGGGCCTGACGGCCGAGCGCGTCGCCGAGCAGTGGAAGGTGAGCCGCGAAGACCAGGACGCGTTCTCGGTCGAGTCGCACCGCAAGGCGCTCGCCGCACAGCAGGCCGGCGAGTTCAACGACGAGATCGCCGCGTACACGCTCACCGAGCGTTTCCCGAACCTCGCGACGGGTGAAGTCGACGTGAAGACGCGCGAGATCGCGCTCGACGAAGGTCCGCGTGCGGATACGTCGATCGAGGGCCTCGCGAAGCTGCGCACGGTGTTCGCGAACAAGGGCTCGGTCACGGCCGGCAACAGCTCGCAGACGTCGGACGGCGCGGGCGCGCTGCTCGTCGTGTCGGAGAAGGTGCTCAAGGAATTCAACCTGACGCCGCTCGCGCGCTTCGTGAGCTTCGCGGTGCGTGGCGTGCCGCCGGAAATCATGGGCATCGGTCCGAAGGAAGCGATTCCGGCCGCGCTGAAGGCCGCCGGCCTGAAGCAGGACGATCTCGACTGGATCGAGCTGAACGAAGCGTTCGCCGCGCAATCGCTGGCGGTGATGCGCGATCTCGGCCTCGACCCGTCGAAGGTCAACCCGATGGGCGGCGCGATCGCACTGGGCCACCCGCTCGGCGCGACCGGCGCGATCCGCGCGGCGACCGTCGTGCACGGCCTGCGCCGCCGCAACCTGAAGTACGGGATGGTCACGATGTGCGTCGGCACCGGCATGGGCGCCGCGGGCATCATCGAACGCCTGTAAGCGGAGCGCGACAAGAGCGACGACGGTGCGCGGGCCACGAGCTCGCGCACCGTTTTTTCATTCCGATAGAGGAAAGTCAAAGGAGACGGTTGTGGCCGAAATTCAAGTGGAACGCGCCGATGGCGTGATGACGATCACGATCGCGCGCCCGGCGAAGAAGAACGCGCTGACGGCGGCGATGTACCAGACGATGGCCGACGCGCTCGCCGAAGCCCAGGAAGACAAGGCGATTCGCGTGATCCTGCTGCGCGGTGGCGACGGCAACTTCACCTCGGGGAACGATCTCGAGGATTTCCTGAAGTCGCCGCCGAAGGACGACACCGCGCCGGTGTTCCAGTTTCTTGCGCGGATCAGCAGCGCGAGCAAGCCGATCGTGGCCGCGGTGCCGGGCCTGGCGATCGGCGTCGGCGTGACGATGCTGCTGCATTGCGATCTCGTGTACGCGGCCGACACCGCGACGTTCTCGCTGCCGTTCACGCAGCTCGGGCTGTGCCCGGAAGCCGCGTCGAGCGTGCTGCTGCCGCGTCTGGCCGGCCATCAGGTCGCGGCCGAGAAGCTGCTGCTCGGCGAGGCATTCGACGCACTGGAAGCGCACCGGATCGGCATCGTCAACCGCGTGCTGCCGGCGGCCGAGCTCGACGCGTTCGCGGCGAAGCAGGCGGCGAAGCTTGCGGCGCTGCCGGCGGCATCGCTGCGTGTGACGAAGGCGCTGCTGAAGGATACGGGCGGCGTGGCGACGCAGGCGCGGATGGCCGAGGAAGCGGGCCACTTCGCCGCGATGCTGCGCGCACCGGAGGCGCGCGAGGCGATGACGGCATTCTTCGAGAAGCGCAAGCCGGATTTCCGTCAGTTCGACTGACGGAGCAGGCCGCGCCGGCGATCGACCGCCGGCGCGCGCCCGCGATCGCGATCAGGCGGTGCCGTAATCGACGTGGCCGGTTTCGCGGCAGAAGCTGACGAGCCGCAAGCCGGCCGCTTTTGCGATCTCGATCGCGAGCGACGACGGCGCGGAGATCGTTGCCACCAGCGGGATGCCGACCCGTGCCGCCTTGCGCACGAGCTCGTAGCTCGCGCGGCTCGACAGGAACACGAAGCCGTCGGTCGCGTCGGCGCGCGACAGCACGAGCGAGCCGATCAGCTTGTCGAGCGCGTTGTGGCGGCCGACGTCCTCGAACGCCATCCGGATCGCACCTGTTGCGTCGCACCATGCGGCCGCATGCAGGCCGCCCGTGAGCCGCGTGAGCGCCTGGTGGGCCGGCAGCGCTTGCGCCGCGCGCGTCAGCGCGTCGGGGGCGAGGCGCGCGAGAAAGCCCGTATCGGGCACGCGTTCGGGCGCGAGGTCGAGCAGGTCGATGCTTTCGATCCCGCAGACGCCGCAGCCGGTGCGCCCGGCGAGCGCGCGGCGCCGGTTCTTCAGCGCGGCGAATGCCTGCTGGACGACCTCCAGGTGGACTTCCGCATGCGGCAGCGGTGCGTCGGCGTGCAGGATCACCTCGATGTCCTTGATGTCGCTGCCGCGCGCGACGATCCCTTCCGAGATCGCGAACCCGACCGCGAACGCTTCGAGGTCGCACGGCGTACACATCATCACCGCGTGCGAGATGCCGTTGAAGACGAGCGCGACGGGCCATTCCTGGCCCACGTAGTCGTGCGCGGTTTCTACGGCGCCGCTGCGCGTGCGGCGCACGGACAGTTCGATCGCGCCGCGCGGTTCGTCGCGCATTTCACCGGATTCGGTCGGATTCACGAGCACTCCCGTTGATTCGGCGCGCGGGCGGCGGCAATCGTATCCGCCGCCCGCGCGCAGAGGTTCTAAAATACCTCAGGCAAGCCGGCCGCGCCGGTATCCGCCACATCAGGTAACGATCATGGGACTCAGCGACGCTCCACTGCTATTCGCCTTCGAACACGATTCGTCGGAAAACTTCACGTACATCCCGATGATCGTGCGTTTCAATCTCGACCGTTTCGGTCTGCGGATTTCGCTGGAGCAGTGGCAGTTGCTGCCGCTCGAGGATCGCAAGCTGCTCGCGCGCTTTCCGGCCGACGACGACACCGCGATCGAGCCCAACTTCGATCACGCGCTGTTCGAAATGCTCCGCACGCACGCGGATCTGGAACCATCGTGGTTCCAGCCGGACGAGCGGCCGACCTGGCGCTCCACCGACATCGTGCCGGAGTCGCTCGTGCAGCAGAGCGCACTGGCCGGGCTGATGGCGCCCGAGCTCGCGCAGTGGCAGCGGCTCGCGCCGTTCCAGCGCTACGTGCTGGTGAAGCTGTCGCGCAAGCCGAAGCTGAACCACGATTTCCTGCCCGCGATGCGGGAGTTCGGGCTGACGGCCACGCACTGACGTGACGGGCCGCAGCAGGCGGAGGGCGCCGTCGTGCGGCGCTCGCCCGTCAGAGCGGCGGCAGTTGCCGCGGCTTGCGGTCGGTGCCGGTCGCGACGTAGGTGAGCGTCGCTTCGGTGACCTTCACGACTTCCCCCATCAGGCGCATGCGCTGCGCGTACACCTCGACGTCGACCGTGATCGACGTGTTGCCGGTGCGCGTGATGGTCGCGTAGAAGCTCAGCAGATCGCCGACGAACACCGGCTGCTTGAATATGAATGAGTTGACCGCGACCGTCGCGACGCGGCCGTTCGCGCGCTGGCTCGCGGGGATCGAGCCGGCGATGTCGACCTGCGACATGATCCAGCCGCCGAACACGTCGCCGTGGACGTTCGCGTCGTGCGGTTGCGGGACGACGCGCAGCGCGGGCTGCTTTTGCGGGAGTTCGAGGGTCGAATCGGTCATGGCGGGGGCTTTCATCCTGTAATAAATGCACCGCCGCGCGCAGCCCGGCCGGCGAGGGCGCCGGCAGCGGCGCGAAGCGGCTTCTGCGACAATACAACGTTCGCAAATTGTACGAGAAAGTGAGCGAGCCGGCCGCCGATACACGCGTCCGGCACCGCCGCCGATCCTTCCCCCATGCGCCGATTTCCTGCTTCCGGCGAGCCCGCGCCGGCTTCGACCGGGCCCCGCAACGACTGGCAGACCATCCGGTCGTTGCTGCCGTACCTGACCACCTACAAATGGCGCGTCGCGCTCGCGCTCGGCTGCCTGATCGGCGCGAAAGTCGCGAACCTCGGCGTGCCGGTCGTGATGAAGCGCATCGTCGACCACCTGTCCTACGTCCAGCAGATCACCGCGCTCGGCCGCGCCGAGCAGTCGGCCGGCATCGTGCTCGCGGGCGGCGTGGGGCTGCTGGTCGTCGCGTATGCGTTCGTGCGGCTGTCCACTTCACTGTTCACCGAGCTGCGCGAGATCCTGTTCTCGAAGGTCACGGAGAGCGCGGTGCGCCAGCTCGCGCTGCAGGTGTTCCGGCACCTGCACGGGCTGTCGCTGCGGTTTCACCTGGAGCGCCAGACGGGCGGCATGTCGCGCGATATCGAGCGCGGCACGCGCGGCATCCAGCAGCTGATTTCGTATTCGCTGTACAGCATCCTGCCGACGCTCGTCGAGGTCGGGCTCGTGCTCGGCTTCTTCGTGGTCAAGTACGAGGCCTATTACGCGTACGTGACGTTCGCGGCGCTGGTCACGTACATCGTGTTCACGGTGAAGGTCACCAACTGGCGCACGCATTTCCGCCGCACGATGAACGAACTCGATTCGCGCGCGAACTCGCGGGCGATCGATTCGCTGATCAACTACGAGACGGTCAAGTATTTCGGCAACGAGGAGTGGGAAGCGCAGCGCTACGACGAGAACCTGAAGCGCTACCGGAAGGCCGCGATCCGTTCGCAGAATTCGCTGTCGGTGCTGAACTTCGGCCAGCAGGCGATCATCGGCACGGGGCTCGTGTTCATCCTGTGGCGCGCAACGCAGGGCGTGCTTGCCGGCAAGCTGACGCTCGGCGATCTGGTGCTGATCAACACGTTCATGCTGCAGCTGTACATTCCGCTGAACTTTCTCGGCGTCGTCTATCGCGAGCTGAAGCAGAGCCTCACCGACATGGACCGGATGTTCGGGCTGCTGTCGGCTGCGAAGGAAGTGGCCGACCTGCCCGATGCGCGGCCGCTCGCGGTCGCCGGCGCGCAGGTGCGCTTCGAGCACGTGAATTTCGCGTACGAGCCGGAGCGGCCGATCCTGCACGACGTGTCGTTCACGATCGACGCGGGCACGACGACCGCGGTGGTCGGCCACAGCGGCTCCGGGAAATCGACGCTGTCGCGGCTGCTGTTCCGCTTCTACGACCTCGACCGGCAGGCGGGTGGCGCAATCCGGATCGACGGCCAGGACATCCGCGACGTCAAGCAGGACTCGCTGCGCGCGTCGATCGGGATCGTGCCGCAGGACACCGTGCTGTTCAACGACTCGATCTACTACAACATCGCGTACGGCCGGCCGGCCGCGACACGCGACGAGGTGATCGCGGCCGCGCGCGCCGCGCACATCCACGATTTCATCGAAAGCTTGCCGAAGGGGTATGACACGCCGGTCGGCGAGCGCGGACTGAAGCTGTCGGGCGGCGAGAAGCAGCGCGTCGCGATCGCGCGCACGCTGTTGAAGGATCCGCCGGTGCTGCTGTTCGACGAGGCGACGTCGGCGCTCGATTCGCGCTCGGAGCGAGCGATCCAGCACGAGCTCGACCAGATCGCGCGGCATCGCACGACGCTCGTGATCGCCCACCGGCTGTCGACGGTCGTGCATGCGCAGCAGATCCTCGTGATGGACCACGGGCGGATCGTCGAGCGCGGCACGCACGATGAACTGGTGCGCGCCGGCGGGTTGTATGCGCAGATGTGGGCGCTGCAGCAGCAGCGCGCGGCGGCGGGCGGAGAAGAGGCCGAGGCCGCGTGAGCGGCGGGGCTGCGCGCGGGGGCGCGCAGCGGGAAGGGGCGTGCCTGATGGGCGGGAGCCGGGCCGGCAGGATGGTCCGGCAGGCGTGGGGCCTGTTGACAGTCAAGCCAACCCGGCCGGTTCGCCGGTCAGCCAACTAGCCAACCATTCGGCTAACCGGCCAGGTGATCAATCAGCCCGACGGCCTGTCAGCCGGTCACTCCGCGGCGCGCAGCCGCGTATCCAGCTCGCCCAGCTGCGCGGGCGTGCCGACGTTCTCCCAGATTCCTTCATACAGTTCGCCGCTCGCGTGGCCGGCTTCGATTGCCGCGCGATAGTACGGCGTCAGCGCGCGCCGCGTCCCCGGCGCGAGATCGCGGAACATCCGCGTGTCGTACAGGCCGATGTTGCCGAACGTGAAGCGTGCGGCGCCGTCGAGCGCAAGGCGGCCGTCGCTGCCGAGCGCGAAGTCGCCAGCCGGGTGGAACGGCGGATTAGGCACCATCACGAGGTGCATCGCAGGTGCTTCGAGCGCGGCCATCCGGGCGGCGCGCGCCGCGAGCGTCCGGTAGTCGTACGCGCAGTACACGTCGCCGCTGACGGCCGCGAACACGGCCGGCTGCCCGTCGCGCTCGAGCAGCGGCAGCGCCTGCGCGATGCCGCCCGCCGTTTCCAGCGCTTTGCCCTCGGCCGAATACGCGAGCCGCACGCCCCAGCGCGAACCGTCGCCGAGCGCGGCCTCGATCTGTTCGCCGAGCCACGCGTGGTTGATCACGATCGTCTCGATGCCCGCGCGCGCAAGCGCCTCGATCTGCCACACGATCAGCGGCTTGCCACCCGCTTCGAGCAGCGGCTTCGGGCGGGTGTCGGTGAGCGGGCGCATCCGTTCGCCGCGCCCGGCGGCGAAGATCATCGCCGTGGTCAGGGTGTTGCTCATGTTCGGCCGGGTGTCAGGAGAGTCGGAACGATCAGAACGTGTAGCCCACGTCGGCCGGCGCGTTGCCCTCGAGTTCGTCGAGCAGCTTCGCGAACGGCACGAGCGGGCGGTAGCGCAGCGCGACCTTGCGCGCATAAGAGATGAAGCGCGGCAGGTCGTTCAGGTAATGCGGCTTGCCGTCGCGGTAATTGATGCGCGCGAACAGGCCGAGCACCTTGATGTGGCGCTGCAGCCCCATCCATTCGAGCTGGCGGTAGAACTCGCCGAAATCGGGGTCGACCGGCAGGCCGGCCTTTTTCGCCTTTTCCCAGTAGTACGCGAAGCAGTCGAGCTCGAACTCCTCGTCCCAGCTGATGAAGGCGTCGCGCAGCAGCGACACGACGTCGTACGTCAGCGGCCCGTAGACGGCGTCCTGGAAATCGAGGATGCCCGGGTTTGGCTCACAGACCATCAGGTTGCGCGGCATGAAATCGCGCAGCATGAAACCCTGCGGCTGCGCGTGCGCGCTGGCGACCAGCAGCGCGAAGGTGCGGTCGAGCGTGCCGCGCATCGCGTCGGTGACGGGCTTGCCGAGGTGGCGGCCGACGAACCATTCGGGCATCAGCTCCATCTCGCGGCGCAGGAATGCCTCGTCGAACGGCGGCAGCACGTCGGGCTTCGACGTGAGCTGGAAGCCGATCAGCGCGTCGAGCGCAGCGTGCATCAGCGGCTTTGCGGCGGCCGGGTTCGCCGGATCGAGCACCGAGATGTACGACGTGCGGCCGAGATCGGTCACGAGCATGAAGCCCGCGTCGAAATCGTGGGCCAGCACGTCCGGCACGTGGTCGCCGGCCGCGGCGAGCAGCTGCGCGACCTGGACGAATTCACGGCACTTCTCGGGCGGCGGCGCGTCGACGGCGATCAGCGTGCCGCCGGCGCTCGTGGCCGATGCGACACGGAAATAGCGGCGGAAACTGGCGTCCGACGATGCGGGCGCGAGGGTCGACAGATCGAGCGCATAGCGCTCGGCGAGCGGGTGCAGCCACGCGGTGAGCGCTTCGAGGCGGGCGTCGGGCTGGGATGCGGCGGATGGGGGCGTCATGAAACTCGGAGGAGGGGGGAACGTCTTGCCATATAATACCCCACGACTTTTTTGACGCGCCCCGCGTCAGCTTTCCGCCGTGCAGGCCCGCCGCCTGTCGCGCCGTCACCCGATCGCCTCCCCGGTTTGCGCTCAGCCGCAGTCGCGGTGCGACGGTGCGGCCCGCCGCGCGCGAATGTGCCGCGACGGCGCGGTTGACAAGGGGCGATTCGCCAAACGATAGATGCCGCCCAAACCGCTATTCCCGAATGTTTTCCCCGGTGACGGGGCGCCGCGCAAACGGCGGCTCGCGCTCGCGCTCCTGGCCGTGCCCGGCCTCGTGCCGGCCGTGTCGTACGCGCAGCTGTCGGGCGCGGCCGCGCAGCCGCAGCCGCTCGACTCGCCGTGGGATCTGCGTCTCGCGCCCCAGCTCGAGGATCGTCCGCTGAAGGACGGCGCGAAGCCGGCCGCCTTCGTGATCGCCGACCACACGAGCGGCACGGCCGAGCAGGATCTCGCCGCGAAGGGTTCGGCCGAGCTGCGGCGCGGTGACGCCGTCGTGAAGGCCGACGCGATCCACTACGATCAGGATACCGACATGGCCGATGCATACGGCCAGGTCAGGATCAACAATTCCGGCACGTCGTTTGTAGGCCCCGAGGCGCACCTGAAGATCGAGGCGAACCAGGGCTTCATGACGGCGCCGAAGTATCACTTCAACATGACGGGCGGCTCGGGCAGCGCGGAACGCGTCGACATGGTCGACAACGAGCGCTCGGTGTTCGTCAACGGCACCTACACCGCGTGCCAGTGCTCGACGAACCCCGCGTGGTACATCAAGGGCAGCCGCTTCGACTTCGATACGGGCGCCGACGAAGGCACCGCGCGCAACGGCGTGCTGTTCTTCCAGGGCGTACCGATCTTCGCGAGCCCGTGGATGACGTTCCCGCTGTCGGGCGAGCGGCGCAGCGGCCTGCTGCCGCCGACGTTCGCGATGAACTCGAGCAACGGGTTCGAACTGTCGCTGCCGTACTACTTCAACATTGCGCCGAACCGCGACCTGACGCTCACGCCGCGCATCATCTCGCGGCGCGGCGTGATGACCGAGGCGACGTTCCGCTACCTGTCGCCGTCGTATTCGGGCACGTTTACGGCCAATTACCTGCCGGATGACCGGCTCGCGCACCGCAACCGCTACGCGATCTACTGGCAGCACCAGCAGAACTTCGGCGGCGGCTTCGGCGGCTATGTCTACTACAACAAGGTCTCGGACAATACGTATCCCGAAGACCTTGGGTCGGCGAACCAGTTCATCAACGGGACGCAGACGCTGTACCAGCAGGAAGCAGGCCTCACGTACAACAACGGCCCGTGGTCGGTGCTCGCGCGCTACCAGCACTGGCAGACGCTGCCGCCGTCGATTGCGCCTTACAGCCGCGAGCCGCAGTTGAACGTGAAGTACACGAAGTACAACGTCGGCGGCTTCGACTTCGGCGCGGAAGCCGACTATTCGCGGTTCCGCATCACGACGGCCGATGCGACCGAAGGCGACCGGATCGTCTTCAATCCGTACATCTCGTACGGCGTGTACGGCCCCGGCTACTTCGCCGTGCCGAAGGTCCAGTACCACTTCGCGTCGTACGACCTGAACTACCTGTCGTCGACCACGCCGAACAGCCCGAAGCGCTTCACCGAGTCGATTCCGACCGTGAGCTTCGATTCGGGCCTGATCTTCGACCGTTCGGTGCGCCTGTTCGGCCAGGACTTCATCCAGACCCTCGAGCCGCGCCTGTACTACGTGTACACGCCGTATCGCGACCAGTCGAACGCACCGCTGTTCGACACCGCGGAGTCGGATTTCGGCCTCGCGGAGATCTACCAGCCGAACACGTTCGTCGGCAACGACCGGATCGCCGATGCGAACCGGATCACGGCCGGCCTGACATCGCGTTTCATCGATCCGCGTACCGGCGACGAGCGCGCGCGTTTCGTAATTGCGCAGCAGTACTACTTCGCCGATCAGCGCGTCACGCTGAATTCCGGGCAGAGCGCCGTACTGGCGCGCCACTCGGACCTGATCGTGGGCGCCGCGCTGAAGCTCGGCTCGGGCTTCATGTCGGAGACGGCGTTCCAGTACAACCAGAACAACAACCAGCTCGTGAAGTCGAGCGTCGGTTTCGGCTACAGCCCGGGCGAGCGCCGCGTGATCAACGTCGGCTACCGGTACACGCGCTCGAACACGACGCTCGACAACCAGCCGATCAACCAGTTCCTGGTGTCCGCGCAATGGCCGCTCACGCGCCGCCTGTATGCGATCGGCCGCTTCAATTACGACCTCGCCGGAGATCGCGTGGTCGACGGCCTGGTCGGCTTACAATACGACGCGGATTGCTGGGCGCTCGGGGTCGGGGTGCAGCGGGCTGCGAACGGCATCAATTCGTCGGGACAGCAGAACTCGTCGACGCGATTCATGATGCAGCTGACGCTCAAGGGCCTGTCGACCGTCGACAACGGCCTCGTGTCCGCGTTCCGCGCCGGGGTGCCGGGCTACACGCCGCTGCCGCCGCCGCCGCCGCCGATGTCCCGCTTCAGCAACTACGAGTAACGCCGGCTTGTCTGCACCGGTCAGCACGATTTCAATGGAGTTCCAGTGGCAATGAAGAAAACCCTTCGTTTCGCGGCAGTCGTGTCCAGCCTCGCTGCGGCCTCCGCGCTGCTCGCCGCCGCGCCGGCCGCGGCACAGGCGCTCGGTTCGCAAGGTGCGAAGCTCGCCGACGAAGTCGTCGCGGTCGTCAACAACGACGTGATCACGGGCCGCGAACTCGACCAGCGCGCCGGCCTGATCGCACGCCGGCTGCAGCAGCAGAACGCACCCGTGCCGCCGGACGACCAGTTGCGCGCGCAAGTGCTGAACCAGATGGTGCTCGAGCGTATCCAGGTGCAGAAGGCCAAGGACGACGGGATCCGCATCGACGACGCGACCGTGCAGTCCACGCTGCAGCGTCTCGCGCAGGCGAACGGCATGACGCTCGACCAGTACCGCTCGCGTCTCGAGGCGCAAGGCGTGCCCTGGAGCATCTTCACGAGCGACGCGCGCACCGAACTGATGCTGTCGAAGCTGCGCGAGCGCGAAGTCGACGGCAAGATCACCGTGTCGGACGCCGAGGTCGCGAACTACATCGCGAGCCAGCGCGGGCCGAGCGCGTCGCAGCAGCAGGACCTGCGCTTCCAGCACATCTTCGTCAAGGCACCGACCAACGCGCCGCAGGGCGACATCGAAGCCGCGCAGAAGAAGGCCGACGCGTTGCTGCAGCAGGCGAAGTCGGGCGCCGATTTCGAGAAGCTCGCGAAGAACAATTCGGAAGCGAACGACGCGAAGAAGGGCGGCGACCTCGGCTTCAAGGCACCGAGCGCGCTGCCGGCCGAGGTGGTCGACGCCGCATCGAAGCTGCGCCCGGGCCAGGTCAACCCGACGCTGATCCGCGTGCCGGACGGCTTCGAGATCGTACGTCTCGTCGATCGTCGCCAGAGCCAGGGCGCGAGCGCCGCAGCACCCAAGATCGTCCAGACGCACGTGCGCCACATCCTGTTGCGCGTGGGCGAAGGCAAGTCGGAAGGCCAGGCGCGCCAGCAACTGGCCGACATCCGCAACCAGGTCGAGGCCGGCGGCGATTTCGCGAAGTTCGCGCGCACCTACTCGCAGGACGGTTCGGCGTCGCAAGGCGGCGATCTCGGCTGGATCAGCCCGGGCGAGACCGTGCCGGAATTCGAGCGCGCGATGAACAACCTGCAGGACGGCCAGATCAGCCAGCCGATCCGTACCGAATACGGTTACCACCTGATCCAGGTGCTGAGCCGCCGCGAAGCGGAAGGCTCGGTGCAGCAGCAGATGGACATCGCGCGTCAGGCGATCGGCCAGCGCAAGGCCGAGCAGGCGTATGCCGACTGGCTGCGCGAGCTGCGCGATTCGTCGTACGTGCAGTACAAGATCGGCGGCGTCGCCCCGGCGAACTGAGCGAGCTTCAGATGACCACGCCCGCGCTGCAGATCGCGATCACGACCGGCGAACCCGCGGGGGTCGGCCCGGAGCTGACCGTACAGGCGCTGCGTGATGCCGCGCAGCGCTGGCCCGACGCGCATTTCACCGTGCTCGGCGATGCGGCGTTGCTCGACGCGCGCGCGGCGGCCGTCGGCGCCGATCGGGCCACGCTCGCCGGCAGCGGGCCGGTGTCGGTCGCGCATCACGCGCTCGCCGCGCCGGTGCAGGCGGGCAAGCTGGACGCTGCGAACGGCCCGTACGTGCTCGGGCTGCTCGACGCGGCGATCGACGGCGCGCTGGCAGGCCGGTACGACGCGATCGTCACCGCACCGCTGCAGAAGAGCACGATCAACGATGCGGGCGTGCCGTTCACCGGCCATACCGAATACCTGGCGGAGCGCACGCATACGCCGCGTGTCGTGATGATGCTGGCCGGTACCGGCCACAAGCCGCTGCGCGTCGCGCTCGCTACCACGCATTTACCGCTGAAGGACGTGTCGGCCGCACTGACGATCGACGGTCTCGTCGAGACGCTCGCGATCATCGATCGCGACCTGCGGCGCGACTTCGGTCTGGCCGCGCCGCGCATTCTCGTGACGGGCCTGAACCCGCACGCGGGCGAGAACGGTTATCTCGGTCGCGAGGAGATCGACGTGATCTCGCCGGCGCTGGCCCGCGCGAACGCGCAGGGCATCGACGCGCGCGGCCCGTATCCGGCCGACACGCTGTTCCAGCCGCGCCATCTCGCCGACGCCGATTGCGTGCTCGCGATGTTCCATGACCAGGGTCTGCCCGTGCTGAAGTACGCGACGTTCGGCGAGGGCATCAACGTGACGCTCGGGCTGCCGATCATCCGGACGTCGGTCGATCACGGCACGGCGCTCGACCTGGCCGGCACGGGCCGCGCGGATCCGGGCAGCATGATCGCCGCGCTCGACACGGCCGTCACGATGGCGCGCCATCGCCGCACGGCCTGACGCGGCCCGGCTTCACCTCTTTCGTCGTATTTTTCGTTTTACTCAGTCGATGTCGAACAGCAGACAGCACCAAGGCCATTTCGCGCGCAAGCGCTTCGGGCAGAACTTCCTCGTCGATCACGGCGTGATCGACTCGATCGTCTCGACGATCGGCCCCGCGCGCGGCCAGCGCATGGTCGAGATCGGCCCTGGGCTCGGCGCGCTGACCGAGCCGCTGATCGAGCGCCTCGCGACGCCCGAGTCGCCGCTGCATGCGGTCGAGCTCGACCGCGACCTGATCGGGCGCCTGCAGCAACGCTTCGGCGCGCTGCTCGAACTGCACGCAGGCGATGCGCTCGCGTTCGACTTCCGTTCGCTCGCGGCGCCCGGCGACAAGCCGTCGCTGCGGATCGTCGGCAACCTGCCGTACAACATTTCCAGCCCGCTGCTGTTTCACCTGATGACGTTCGCCGATGCGGTCATCGACCAGCACTTCATGCTGCAGAACGAAGTCGTCGAGCGGATGGTCGCGGAGCCGGGCACGAAGGCGTTTTCGCGTCTGTCGGTGATGCTGCAGTACCGCTACGTGATGGAAAAGATGCTCGACGTGCCGCCGGAATCGTTCCAGCCGCCGCCGAAGGTCGATTCGGCGATCGTCCGGATGATTCCGTACGAGCCGCACGAACTGCCGGACGTCGATCCCGTGCTGCTCGGCGAAGTCGTCACCGCCGCGTTCTCGCAGCGCCGCAAGATGCTGCGCAATACGCTCGGCGACTATCGCGAGACGATCGATTTCGACGCGCTCGGCTTCGATCTCGCGCGCCGTGCGGAGGACGTGAGCGTGGCCGAGTACGTCGGCGTCGCGCAGGCGCTCGCGGCGGTGCGCAAGGCCGGTTGAGGCCGGTCACGCGAGCCGGACCGGATGTGTGCCGAAGAGGCTGCCCTGCGGGGCAGCCTTTTTTATTGCGTGGATGCGCGCGAGTTGCGCGCGGTTGTCATGCTCGCCGGCGCGGCGGCGCGTTGACGAGCGCGATGCCGGTCAGCACGAGCGCGGCCGCGGACATGAAGCGCCAGCCGACCGATTCGCCGAGCAGCAGCACGCCGAACGCGACGCCGAACAGCGGCGACAGGAACGTGAAGACGGACAGCCGTGACGCGCTGTAGCGCGTCAGCAGCCAGAACCACGACAGGTAGCTGACGAACGCGACGATCACCGACTGGTACGCGAGGCTCGCCACCGCGACCGGCGTGACGTGCGCGAACGACATCTGGCCGAACAGCGCGGCAAGCGCGACCAGCACGACCGCCGATACCGCGAGCTGGTAGAACAGCGTCTTGCTCGCGCTCGCCCGCGCGAGCGCCGTCGAGCGCACGACGACCGTCGTCGCAGCCCACATCGCGCCGCCGAGTATCCCGAGCGCATCGCCGGCGAGCCCGGCCAGCACGGATGCACCGGGCGCGCGGGGCTTCAGGAAGCCGTCCGCGAACGCGAGCGCGATGCCGGCGAATGCCAGGCCGACGCCGGCCCACTGCTTGCGCTGCAACCGTTCGCCCGGTGCGAACAGGTGCAGGCCGAGCGCGGTGAAGCACGGTGCCGTGTACAGGAAGATCGCCATGTGCGATGCGCTCGTCAGCGTCAGCCCGAAGAACACGCAGATGAATTCGCCGGCGAACAGCGCACCGGCGGCAAGACCCGCGCCGAACGTGCCGTCCGCCTGGAACAGCGGCGTACCGCGCGAGCGGGCCCAGCCCCACAACAGCACCGTCGCGATCACCGAGCGCAGGCCGGCCTGGAACATCGGCGCGATCGCGGCGTTCGTGCTCTTGATCGCGACCTGCTGGAAGCCCCAGATCGCGCACAGCAGCAGCATGAGGCCGACGGCGCGCATGTCGAGCGCGCGGCGCACGGGGGCAGCGGCGAGCGTAGTCATCGGCGAACCTCGCCGGTTCGGTACGGCGACTGCGGGATCGGGAGGGCGGCGCATCCGGCGCGCTCGAATCGGCGGTTTCGCACGGCAGTGTGGCTGTAGGGATGGGTGGGTGGTCGCGTTCGGGCGGTGGGGTGCATGCCCGTTTTTGGTGCGGGGTGGAACGATGTTACCCGATCGGCGCGGTAGCCGGGCGAGCCGGATCGGGCTGTTTTCCGTCGATGGGCTCGCGCCGGCCGGTGCCGATGCGCCGCATTGGCCGCGCCCGGGCTTTGCATCCCCGGCTGGGCGCTCCGGCTTGGCTCCCCCGGCGAAGTTCACCCGTCTCTGGTAGAGTTCCCGGTTCTGGAAAGTCCCCACAGGAGTACAACACATGCGATTGCTGCATACGATGCTGCGAGTCGGCGATCTCGACCGCTCGATCAAGTTCTACACCGAATTGCTCGGCATGAAGGTGCTGCGCCGCGACGACTATCCGGAAGGCAAGTTCACGCTCGCATTCGTCGGCTACGGCGATGAAAGCAATAACACCGTGATCGAGCTGACCCACAACTGGGATACACCGGCCTACGATCTCGGCAACGGCTTCGGCCACCTCGCGCTGGAAGTCGACGACGCGTACGCGGCGTGCGACAGGATCAAGGCGCAAGGCGGCAAGGTCACGCGCGAAGCGGGCCCGATGAAGCACGGTACGACCGTGATCGCGTTCGTCGAGGATCCGGACGGCTACAAGATCGAGTTCATCCAGAAAAAGGCGCACTGAGCGCCGGATGAGCCGGGCCGCGGCGTGCGATGTGCGCCGCGGCAACGAAAGAGGGCGATACGGGGTGACCCGCATCGCCCTTTTTCGTTGGCGGCGAAGCCGTGCGCGTCAAAGTGACGGCAGCAACTCGGGCGGGTGATGCTTGAGCGTGTGCCGCGCTTCGCGGAACTCGGGGAAGATCGATTCGACGGTTTGCCAGAAGGCTGGGCTGTGGTTCATTTCGCGCAGGTGCGACAGCTCGTGCGCGACGACGTAGTCGACGATCGACATCGGGAAATGGATCAGCCGCCAGTTCAGCCGGATCTTCCCGTCGCTCGAGCAGCTGCCCCAGCGCGTCGCGGCCGACGACAGCGCGTACATCGAATACGTGACGCCGAGTTTCTCCGCGTAGACCGCGAGGCGTTCACCGAAGATCCGCTTTGCTTCGCCCTGCAGCCAGCCCTGCACGCGATCCTTGATCTGCTGCATGTCGGCCTGCACGGGCAGCGGCAGCGAGAGCCGCAGCGCATCGGCATCGAACGCGACGGCGCCCGCGCCGAGTGCGATCGTCACCGTCTTGCCGAGATACGGAAGCTGCGCGCCGTCGCGCCAGTCGATCTGCGGCAGCGCGCGCTGCTCGGTGCGCGTCTTCCACTCCGCGAGCTTCGCGAAGATCCAGCGTTGTTTCTCGGAGATCGCGGCTTCGATGTCGGCGAGCGTGACCCAGCGCGGCGCGGTGATCGACAGCCCGCTGCCGTCGATCGTGAAGCCGATCGTGCGGCGCGCGGAGCGCTTCAGGCGGTATTCGAGCACGCGGCTGTCGAGTGCGAACGTACGCACGCGCGAGCGATCGGGCGCCGGGCCCGGATCGAGGGGCGCGGCGGGGGCCGCTTCGGGCGGCGCCGGCGGCGTGGCGGGCGCCGACGGTGCGGCGGCCGGCCCGTCGAAGAGCGGCAGGTCCATCTGGCGATGATCGAGGGCCACGACGGCAGGCCGTGGCCGCGGACGCTGTTTCATCAGTTCGCTTCTTTTTGTCGTACGCAACGGCTGCAACCTGGGGGCGTCAGACTCGCGCGGCATCGCGCGTGCCGGCATTGCCCGCCTGGCGATACGAATCCGGATCGATCCGGCGCATTTCCGCTTCGATCCATGCTTCGACCTGCGAGTTCAATGCATCGGGCGTCAGCCCCTCGCTGGGAATCGGCTTGCCGATCGACACGGTGACGACGCCCGGGAATTTCGTGAACGAGTTGCGCGGCCACACCCGACCTGCATTGTGCGCGATCGGCACGACGGGTGCGCCGGTTTCGATCGCGAAGCGCGCGCCGCCCGTCTTGTACTTGCCCTGCTTGCCGACCGGCGTGCGCGTGCCTTCCGGGAACATGATCATCCATGCGCCTTCCGACAGGCGCTTCTTGCCCTGGCGGATCACCGACACGAATGCATTCTTGCCTTCCTTGCGGTTGATGTTGACCATGTGCAGCAGCCCGAGCGCCCAGCCGAAGAACGGCACGTACAGCAGTTCGCGCTTGAACACGTAGCAGAGCGGCTTCGGCATCAGTGCCGGAAACGCGAGCGTCTCCCATGCGGACTGGTGCTTCGACAGCAGCACGGCCGGGCCGTCGGGCAGGTTCTCGAACCCTTCGATCCGGTAGCGGATGCCGTTCAGCCAACGCACGACCCACAGCGTCGACTTGCACCAGCCGGCCGCCATCCAGTAGCGCGCGTCGGGGCGCATGAACGGAAAGGCGATGAAGCACGCGGTGGCGTACGGCACCGTGTACAGGATGAAGTAGATCAGCAGCAGCAGGGAGCGGACGAAGCGCATCGGCGTAAGTCTGGCGTTAGGGAGGATGCGCGCGGCGGCTGCATCACTCGTGTTCGTGTGAAAGGAAATCGAGCGCAAACGCGCGCAGGTCGTCGTGAACCTTCGTGCCGGGCGGCAGGTTGCCGGCGGCGAGCGTCTTCTTGCCCTTGCCGGTGAGCACGAGGTGCGGCCGGAAGCCGACCGCGACGCCGGCCTGCAGGTCGCGCAGCGAATCGCCGACGACCGGCGTGTGATCGGGATCGATCTCGAAGCGTTCGGCGATCATCTGCATCATGCCGGGTTTCGGCTTGCGGCAGTCGCAGTGATCCTCGGCCGTGTGCGGGCAGAAGAACACCGCGTCGATGCGCGCGCCGACCGCCGCCGCCGCGCGATGCATCTTCAGATGCATCTCGTTGAGCGTGGCCATGTCGAACAGCCCGCGACCGATGCCGGACTGGTTGGTCGCGACGACCACGCGATAACCCGCGTGGTTGAGCCGGGCGATCGCCTCGAGGGCGCCGGGCAGCGCGATCCATTCGTCGGGCGTCTTGATGAACGCATCCGAATCGACGTTGATCACGCCGTCCCGGTCGAGGACGACGAGCTTTCGGTTGGGGCTGGTCGGCATCGTGCGGCCCTTATGCGGCGAGCTTCGAGATGTCGGCGACGCAGTTCATCTGCTGGTGCAGCGCGGACAGCAGTGCGAGACGGTTCGCGCGCAGTGCCGGATCTTCCGCGTTGACCATCACGTCGTTGAAGAACGTGTCGACCGGTGCGCGCAGCGCGGCGAGCGCCGACAGCGCGCCCGTGTACGCACGCGCCTCGAGCTGCGACTGCACGTGCGGCGTCACGGCTGCCAGCTGTTCGTGCAGCGCCTTCTCGGCGGCCTCGACGAGCAGCGCCGGCTGCACCGTGCCGTTCGTGCCGCCTTCCGACTTCTTCAGGATGTTCGAGATCCGCTTGTTCGCGGCCGCGAGCGCTTCGGCTTCCGCGAGGCGCGTGAATTCGCGCACCGCGTCGAGGCGCGCGACGAGATCGTCGACGCGCGTCGGGTTCAGGCTCAGCACCGCGTCGATTTCACCGGCCGAATAGCCGCGCTCGCGCAGCAGGCCGCGCAGGCGATCCATGAAGAACGCGAAGATCGCATCGGTCGACTCGGCGACGCCCGGCACGCCTTCGAAGCGTGCATGGGCCGTGCGCAGCAGCGACACGAGATCGAGCGGCAACTGCTTTTCGAGCAGCAGGCGCAGCACGCCGAGCGCGTGGCGGCGCAGCGCGAACGGATCCTTCTCGCCGGTCGGCGCGAGGCCGATGCCCCAGATGCCGACGATCGTCTCGAGTTTGTCGGCAAGCGCGACGGCGGTCGACACGGGCGTGGTCGGCAGTGCATCGCCGGAGAAGCGCGGCTGGTAGTGCTCGGCGCACGCGAGCGCGACGTCGTCGGCTTCGCCGTCGTGGCGCGCGTAGTACGTGCCCATCGTGCCCTGCAGTTCCGGGAACTCGCCGACCATGTCGGTCAGCAGGTCGGCCTTCGCGAGACGCGCGGCGCGCTTCGCAAGCGTGGCGTCGGCGCCGATCGCGGGTGCGATCTCGCCGGCCAGCGCCTCGAGGCGCTCGACGCGCGCGAGCGCCGAACCGAGCTTGTTGTGATACACGACGTTCGCGAGCTGCGGCACGCGGTCGGCGAGCGGCTTCTTCTTGTCCTGCTCGAAGAAGAACTTCGCATCGGCGAGGCGCGGGCGCACGACGCGCTCGTTGCCTTCGACGATCTCGGCCGGCGTCTTCGTCTCGATGTTCGACACGATCAGGAAGCGCGAGCGCAGCTTGCCGCCGATGTCGGTCAGCGCGAAGTATTTCTGGTTCGTCTGCATCGTGAGGATCAGGCATTCCTGCGGGACCTGCAGGAATTCGTCCTCGAAGCGGCACGGGTAGACGACCGGCCATTCGACCAGCGACGTCACTTCGTCGAGCAGCGACTCGGGCATCACGACGGTATCGCCGTTCGCGTGTTCGTTCAGCTGCGTGCGGATCGTTTCGCGGCGATCGACGAAGTGCGCGATCACGCGGCCCTTGTCGCGCAGCGTGTCGGCGTAGGTGCGCGCATGCTGGATCGCGACGAGGCCGTCGGACAGGAAGCGGTGGCCGAGCGTCGTGTCGCCGGCGTCGACGCCGAATGCGGTGACGGGCACGATGCGATCGTCATGCAGCACCGTCAGGCGATGCACCGGGCGCACGAACTTCACGTCGGAGCCGTCCGGGCGCTGGTAGGTCATCACCTTCGGGATCGGCAGCTTCTCGAGCGTTTCGTCGAGCGCGGCCTGCAGGCCGTCGGCGAGCGTCGCGCCGGCTGCCGAATAGTTGAGGAAGAACGCTTCGGCCTTGCCGTCCTGTGCACGCTCGAGATCGGCGATCGACAGGTTCGGGTGGCCGAGCGCCGCGAGCTTCTTCGCGAGCGGGGCGGTCGGCTTGCCTTCGGCGTCGAGCGCGACCGACACGGGCAGGACCTTTTCGCGGACCTGCTTTTCAGGTGCGACGGCGCGCACGTTCTGCACGACGACGGCGAGGCGGCGCGGCGTGGCGTAGCGTTCGAACACGAGTTCGCCTTCGACGAGGTCGCGCGCCGCGAGGCGTTGCGCAAGACCTTCGGCGAATGCGTCGCCGAGGCGCGCGAGGGCCTTCGGCGGCAGCTCTTCGGTCAGCAGTTCGACGAGCAGGGGGGCGGGATGATTGTGCGTCATGATTGGAATGAATCTCGTCTCGTCAGTCCTGATCGATCTTGCGTTCGACCTTGAGCGGCGGCGCCCATGCCGGCTGTGCGGCGTCCTGGGCGTCGGTGGTGAGGCCCGGCACGCCCGGCGGGTTGCCGAGCATCGGGAAGCCGAGCTTCTCGCGCGAGTCGTAGTAAGCCTGCGCGACGAGACGCGACAGCGCGCGGATGCGGCCGATGTACGCCGCGCGCTCGGTGACCGAGATCGCGCCGCGGGCATCGAGCAGGTTGAACGTGTGGCCGGCCTTCAGCACGAGCTCGTACGCGGGCAGCGCGAGCTGCGCGTCGATCATCTTCTTCGCTTCCGCTTCGTAGCTGTTGAAGAACGTGAACAGCAGGTCGACGTTCGCGTGCTCGAAGTTGTAGGTCGACTGCTCGACCTCGTTCTGGTGGTAGACGTCGCCGTACGACAGGCGGCGCAGCTCGGGGCCGTTCGGGCCTTGCTCTTCCCATTCGGTCCACACGAGGTCGTACACGTTCTCGACCTTCTGCAGGTACATCGCGAGACGCTCGAGGCCGTACGTGATCTCGCCGAGCACCGGCTTGCAGTCGAGGCCGCCGACCTGCTGGAAATACGTGAACTGCGTGACTTCCATCCCGTTCAGCCACACTTCCCAGCCGAGGCCCCACGCGCCGAGCGTCGGGTTTTCCCAGTCGTCCTCGACGAAGCGCACGTCGTTCTGCTGCAGGTCGAAGCCGAGCGCCTCGAGCGAGCCGAGGTACAGGTCGAGGATGTTTTCCGGCGCCGGCTTGAGCACGACCTGGTACTGGTAGTAGTGCTGCAGGCGGTTCGGGTTCTCGCCGTAGCGGCCGTCCTTCGGGCGGCGCGACGGCTGCACGTACGCGGCGCGCCACGGCTCGGGGCCAACCGCGCGCAGGAACGTGTGGACGTGCGACGTGCCTGCGCCGACTTCCATGTCGATGGGCTGGAGCAGGGCGCAACCCTGCTTGTCCCAGTAGGACTGCAGCGTCAGGATGATTTGCTGAAACGTAAGCATGAAGAGCCTTCGTGGCGCTGGCGCTCCGTTGCGGGCGGCGCTCCGGGCGGGGCCGACGCAGCGGCGAAGATCGCCGGTGTGTCGAAGGTGCTGCTGGCCGATGCGCCGCAGCTGGCCGACGGTCTGGCCGAGAACGTCGAAGCGACGGTGATGAGCGTCGCGAACGGCTACTCGCAC
>NZ_JAAGPO010000119.1:0-31315 GCF_017104825.1 Burkholderia sp. Ac-20345
TGATCGCGCAGATCTTCGACATCATCCGGATGATCCGCGAGGAAGGCGTCACGGTGTTCCTCGTCGAGCAGAACGCGAACAAGGCGCTGGGCGTGGCCGATCGCGGCTACGTGCTCGAAACGGGGCGAGTGGTGCTGGCGGACACGGGCGCGAACCTGCTCGCGAACGACCGGATCAAGCAGGCGTACCTCGGCGGTTGATGAGGAAAGATCGGGGCTTCCCGAAGCTATGTCATCGTGTTGAAGGAGCAACACGGTGACATAGCCTTTTCCACCATCTCACATCAGATGCCATCGCGACGCGAGCTCTGAACCGGAGCGGCAAGTCATGATTGGCCGCGAGTCTACATAAGGTACGCGAGATAGCCATCGAAGCTCCTCGCGCACAACTCATGGCAACGGAACGATATCGCCTCGCCAGCCCGCATCTGTCCTGCTGGCAATCACCAGCGCGCGACCGATACCGTTGCTTGCGGCGACGCAACGTCCGTCCTCGTCCCAAAACGCACTCTTGCCGGCAGGCAACCAACCACCAGTGACTCCGCCGTGGTTCGCCATAAGGACCGCGAAGTGATGTCGCACGGCGTACTGCTGGAGCGATAAGGTAGCTGCCGCATAACCGGTCGGGGTTACCAGGACCCCCGCTGCATATAGGCTCGCCCCTGACCCGCGCGACCGTTCTGCATGTACAGGGTGCGCGGTGTCGGCACAGATCGCCAATGCGACGATTTCGCCGTCGACCGATATCGGCTCTCCACCCGATCCTGCTATGAACGATGTGTCTTCACCTGGATGCAGATGCTGCTTCATATACGTACCGACCGTCCGATCCGGCCTCAGTATCAACGCTCCGATCTGTAATGCGTCGTTGCAGCGCAGCGGGGCACCTACAACCGCGGTCATACCATTTCGAACGCACTCATCGATCAGTGGGAGGAGGCGCCTGTCGTCCGGTTGGATTGAGACATCATTTGCGATTGATCATTCGTAGCCAGTCAATGACAACTCTGGAAAGACGACGAGACGAGCATGTCTGGCTGCAGCTTCGCGAACGAAGGAAAGATGCAGCTCGACGTTTTCCTGCACGTCACCAGCAACAGAAATGGACTGGGCAGCCGCTACAACGAGAGTGGTAGTCATATCCGGGCTCAGCTGTAGGTGTGGTCGGAAATGAACGCATGCGATTTCGGATTTTCGTTGTCAACTTGAGCGAGTGGAGCGAACTGCGTCGAGTCCACGTCTACGGTTCCGTCGGATCGGGGTTGCGCAGATTATTCAAGAAGGTGGACTTCTGGCGACCGCGGCGGCATATACCGGCCGTAAGAAGCATCACTCACGCGGTATATTGCCGACACATGAAACAAACGCATGACACCAACTGCTAGAAATAGTCATTAACCAGGCCTGTACAGGGGCTTCTGCAGCTGGATGACGGCTACCCTAGCGCTCAGTTGTAGCCGAGTATCGCGACGTGTGCGCTGTGCGGATTATCATCCATATGCCCCACCAGTCCCGCAGTCGGATGATCAAGCAGTTTTTGGTAATTGCTAATCGGGTTGCCGCCGCGTGGAAGAATCGCTTGCGAAAAAGTGACGTAGGTGTTGCCATCGGGCTTCTTGTCTTGGTCAGTATTCATGCTCGAAGTCCTTCGTTGTAAAAATTCCGATCTATCTATGCGCGGGCACGGCCAACTCCAATGGACGACAAACTCGACGCTACCCTGAACGGTTTCGTTACATCTTGACGACGTCAAGCAGTGATTTCTTCCCGGCGTTGTACTTGTACAGCGAGATCACGCCGTGCTTGAGGTCACCCTTCGCATCAAACGTCGTTTCGCCGATCACACCGTTGTAGTCAGTGCTGGGCATCGCCGCAAGAATTTTCGCCGGGAGCGTCGAGTTCGCGCGTTTCATCGCATCAACGATGATATACACGGCGTCGTACGTGAGTGGAGCATAGATCTGAATCGGCTGGTGGAAACGCGCCTCGTACTTCTTTTGGAACGCCGCGCCGCCTGCAAGCTTTTCGAGCGGCATCCCGGCCTCGGAGCAAACCACATTGGCGGCGGCATCACCAGCGAGATCCGGCAGTTTGCCCGTGCAAACGCCATCACCGGCGAGCAATTTCGCGCGCAAGCTAAGTTGCTTTGCCTGCTTCGCGAACGGGCCACCAGTCGCATCCAAGCCGCCGTACATGATTGCGTCCGGGTTTTCGCCCTTGATCTTGGTGAGGATCGCGCGGAAATCCACTGCCTTGTCGTTCGTCGCGTCGTGCGACAGCACCTTCAGACCGAGCGACTTCGCGGTCTTCTCGAACTCGTTGGCCAGACCTTGACCGTAGGCGGTCGCGTCGTCGACGATTGCGACACTCTTGATCTTCAGGCTCGCCGCCGCATAATTCGCGAGTGCCGGACCTTGCTGGGCATCGGTAGCGACCACTCGGTACGCTGTCTTGAATCCTTGCTGTGTGTAGGTCGGGTTCGTGGCCGATGGTGAGATCTGCACGATACCTGCATCGCTATAGATTTTCGACGCTGGGATCGTCGTGCCCGAGTTCAGATGGCCGACTACGGCGACGACATTGTCGTCAACGAGTCTCTGGGCCACCTGTGTCGCGGTACGCGGGTCACCGGCATCGTCCTGTGGGTCGAGTGCCAAAGTGATATTTTTACCGCCGATGACGAGTTTCTTCGCATTGATTTCCTCAATTGCGAGGCGTGCGCCGTTTTCGTTGTCCTTTCCGAGGTGGGCGATTCCACCTGTCAGCGGCGCAACGTGCCCGATCTTCACGACCTCGTCTGCAGTCGCGGTCGTCGAGATCAGTACAAAAAGCGCGGTTGCTGAGGCGACCGGAATCAGTTTCTGCATGGGAATACTCGTCTTCATTTGACACTCCGATTAATGTTCGATTGCCGAGCGGGCATGGCTTTCTGCACCAGACAAATTTCACCCGGCTGGCGCACACCGTGCGCCAGCCGGCGGCAGCAGTAGTGAGAACTTGTGACGCATGCCGACGCGCGCGATGACCTGTGAGGTTGTGCTCGATTCCCCGACCGGGAATTCGTCATAGATGTCCGCGTGAGCGCCACCACCCTGGTCAATCGGCCGGAGCAGTCTTCGGTTGCCCGAACGACGGCCCGATGCGGCGCTGGCTGCGTCAGCATTGCCTTCCTGAAACTGTTCCGGCGGCACGGTGGCAAGCGCGAGGCGCATAGAATGGTTCCTGGGCGACAGCTGTGAACGGCGCTCCTGGATTTCGCGAGTCACCGAGCCCGTCAGGGACGTGCTCGGTGTTGTCTCGCTGTGTTTTTATGCGGCCTTGATGGTGCTGTTAGAACGGGGGCTGGTGCCGTTTCCAGTTCTACCGGAGAGTGCGGCCAGCGCGTCGTCGCGTCGTTTTACATGATCGCGCATGGCCTGCTCCTTGACGGGGCCGAAGCCGCGAATCTCCAGGGGCAAGGATGCCAGCGCGGTTGCCTGCTCGAGCTTGCCTGCGGTCAGCGACTCGCACACGCCGCGAATATCGTCGAAGTACTCGGCGATGAGACGTCGTTCCGCGCGCCGCTCGGCGGTGTAGCCGAACACGTCGAGCGCCGTGCCGCGCAGGTCACGCAAGCCGGCAACCGCCTTCAGGACCGGGAAGATCCACGGGCCGAACTTGCGCTTCTTCGGCCGGCCGGTGCGCGGGTCGACAGCGGAAAAGAGCGGCGGTGCCAGCCACAGCGAGACCTTGTCGGCGTTCGAGAACTGGGCCATCAGCGAATCGCGGAATTCCGGCGTCGAATACAGTCGAGCGACTTCATACTCGTCCTTGTACGCCATCAGCTTGTACGCGCTCCGAGCCACGGCAGTAGCGAACGCATCGCCTTTGCCGCCGGCCTTCGCTTCCGCATGGCATGCAAGTGCGATGAGATCGGCATACTTCTTCGCGTAGCCATCCCCCTGGTACTCGACAAGCCGCTTCCGGTGCAGTGCGACGAGATCGTCCAGCTTGGCGGGCTCTGCCTTCGACGCGCCCACAGGAACCTGGATTACGTTCAACGCATCCGGCACGGCTGCGATGATGCGCCCCCAGTTGAATGCGGACTTGTTCATTTCAACCGCCGCGCCGTTGCGCTCGATGATCTGATCGATCGCCTCGCGACTCAGCGGCACCAAGCCTTTCTGCCATGCATAGCCCAGCATCAGCGTATGCGTCGGCAACGTGTCGCCGAAGATGCTCTGTGCGATCGCACCGGCATCGAACGCATGGAACGCGTTGGTGTCGCACCGATTGCGAATTCGATCGTGCATCAGCTTCGTCGGCAATGCGGCGTCCCGGTTGCTGACGACATCAGGCGTTGGCGTCGGGGCGAGATTGAGCACGGCCGACGTTCGCTTCTGGGACAGCCGGAGCAGCGAATCGGGCGCCGCCGACACCACGAGATCGGCACCCAGCAGCAGGTCGGCCTTGCCCTCGCCGATGCGGGACGCCGCGATCTGGTCATCCGTCGCAGCGATGCGTACCTGACTGACTACGGCGCCGTTCTTCTGCGCCATGCCGGTGAAATCGAGCACCGTGGAGGCGAGGCCGTCGACGCTCGCCGCGGCACCCAGAATCGCCCCCATGGTCAACACGCCGGAGCCGCCAATACCAGTGATGTAGATATTGAACGGCTCGGCGAGCGCCGGCAGCACCGGGACGGGAAGGGTGGCGAGGAAGTCCGCTTCCATTCCGACGAGTCGCTTGCTGTCGGGCTTGCGAACCTTCACGCCTTCGACTTCGACGAAGCTCGGGCAGAATCCCTTCACGCACGAGAAGTCCTTGTTGCAGGCGCTCTGGTTGATTGCGCGCTTGCGACCAAGCGGCGTATCGACGGGCTCAATGGAGATACAGTTGGACTGAACCGAGCAGTCGCCGCAGCCTTCGCAGACTTCCTGATTGATGAAGACGCGCCGATCCGGATCGGGCATTTCCTTGCGCTTGCGGCGACGGCGCTTTTCGGCCGCGCAGGTCTGCTCGTAGACGATCGCGGTGACGCCCGGTACGTCGCGCAGTTGTCGTTGCACCGCGTCGAGCTGGTCGCGATGGTACACGCCGACATCCGGTGCGAGCTCGCGATCACCTTGCCAGCGTGCCGGATTGTCGGTCACGAACGCGATCTTCTCGACGCCTTCCGCGTGCAACTGGCGCGTGATGCGGGCCGGGTCGTTGGTGCCTTCGGTCGGCTGACCGCCCGTCATCGCGACGGCGTCGTTGTACAGGATTTTGTACGTGATGTTCGTTTTCGCCGCAACGGCGGCACGAATGGCGAGCAGGCCGGAGTGCTGATAGGTACCGTCGCCGAGGTTCTGGAAAACGTGCGCGGTTTTGGAAAACGGCGCCGCGCCGATCCACTGCGCACCTTCTCCGCCCATGTGGCTGGCCACCTTGGTCTTCAGTTCCGGCTGCGACAGCGCGATCACGTGACAGCCGATCCCGCCGCCGCTGATCGAGCCGTCGGGCGTACGTGTCGACGTATTGTGCGGGCAGCCCGAGCAGAAGAAGGGGCGACGCACGGGGATGACCGCGGTGGACGGCTTCTTGGCCGCCGCGTCGAGTTCGGCGAGACGATCGCGCAACGCGGGCGAATCAATTCCGTTAGCCTGCATTCTGCGCACCAGCACGCCGGCGACGAGATAGGCGCTAAATTCCCAGACTTCAGGAAGCAGCATGTTGCCGGCCACGTCGGTTTTCCCCGAGATGGCGGGGCGCTGCGCATCCGGCCAATGGAACAGGGCTTCCTTGAGCTGGGCTTCGACGTTGGCGCGCTTCTCTTCGATCACGAGTACTTCGCGATGCCCGGCGGCAAACTCGGTTGCGCCGTCGGTTTCGAGCGGCCAGCTCATCGCAACCTTGTAGACCGATACGCCCATGTCGCGCAGCATCGCGTCGCTCAGACCGAGATCGCGGCACGCCTGCATGAAGTCCTGATGCGCCTTGCCGACGGTGATGATGCCGAGGCCTTTCGTCGGCGCATCGACGATGACGCGGTCGAGCCGGTTCGCCCGTGCCCATGCGCGCGCCGCCGGCAGTCGCTCGTCGATCAGCCGGCGTTCGTATTCGCCGCGCTGGGCGGGCCACGACAGCGTCGGATCCCAGTTCAGGCCGTGCGCGGGCATGGGAAAATCGGTCGGCGCATGGAACGTTGGCCAGGTCGCCATATCGATCGTAGCCGCGGTTTCGACAACTTCCGCGATCGTCTTGAGCGACACCCACAGCCCGGTGTAGCGCGACATCTCGATACCGGCCAGGCCGAACTCGATCACCTCGCGGACGTTGCTTGGCTGCAGGACGGGGATCGATGCCGAGTGGAAAATGCCATCGGTCTGATGAGGCCACATGGACGACTGCGCGGCGTGATCGTCACCGGAAATCGCGAGCACGCCACCCAGCTTCGACGTCCCCATCATGTTGGCATTGCGGAATACGTCGCCGGTCCGGTCGACGCCGGGGCCCTTGCCGTACCAGATACCGAAGACGCCATCGACCTTGGTGTCGCCGAAGACGGTATGCAGCTGTGCGCCCCACAGGGCGGTCGCGGCCAGATCCTCGTTCAGGCCCGGCTGGAACACGACGTCGTGCGCGGCAAGCTGTTTCGATGCCTTCCACAGCTGCTGGTCGTATACGCCGAGTGGCGATCCTCGATATCCGGATATCAGGCCTCCGGTATTCAGGCCGAGCGCCCGATCGCGCTCGCGTTGAATCATCGGCAGGCGGACCAGCGCCTGGATGCCGGTGATGAAGGTGCGTTGTCGGCTTTGGGCCGAGCTCGAAGCGCGTTGTGGCGTCAGCTCAGTACTCACGAATGTCTCCAGAATTCAACTTCTCCAATGATGAGTAAGTTTATGGCGCCGATTCGAGCGTTTTGCACCAAATTGAATTACCGAATTCATCGAATTCAAGCCGTTCAAACCACTAATTTTCGATTCATTGGTATGAATGAACCAAGTTCGAGATTCTGGGGAGATTGAACGCACTGACGGCGTCACGGAACCCGCTCATCAACGCATTGCGCGGTTGAGCACACCGCTGCGTTGTCGGGGTCGCGCGGCGCCCGCCCATGTCGACTGGATCAGTTCGCGAACCTCCGAGCTGGACGATTTGCGCGTGGGCCCGCGCGCATTCGTCGACCTGTGCATGTTCCGGACACGAATGTTCTTGGCAAGTACATGTCCTCGAATGTCGACAAGGACATCGGCCGCAGCGTCCGTGCCAACACACGGGACGCGCGCTGGCACCGTTGTTGCACACAGGCCAGTGCGGAACCGTGTCTTGCGACACGACGTGCGGTTCCGACGACAACGACGACAGGAGACATTCAATGAAGATCACCATACTGCGCACCTGCGCCATTGCCTGCTGTGCCGCGCTGTGGCAGCCGGCGTTTGCCGGGGGCGACCCGTTTCGGATCGGCGTTCTGGTCGACATGAGCGGCGTGTATTCCGGAATCGGCGGTACCGGTGGCGTGGCCGCCGTCAAGATGGCCGTGGACGACTTCGGCGGGAAGGTACTCGGCAAGCCCATCGAGGTTCTGAGCGCCGACTACCAGAACAAGGTGGATGTGGCCGCGACGCGTGCGCGCGAATGGTATGACCGGGACAACGTCGACATGATCATCGAGTCGACGGATTCCGCGTCAGCGCTGGCGTTGCAGAAAGTCGGACTGACCAAGAAGAAGGTGACGATCTTCGCCGGCTCCGCGACGACCGAACTGACCGGGAAGCAGTGCTCGCCCTATGGCATCCATTACGTGTACGACACGTACGCGCTCGCGAACGGGACGGCGCGCGCCATTGTTGAGGAGGGAAAGAAGGACTGGTTCTTCATCACGGCCGACTATGCGTTCGGCCGTTCCCTCAAGGACAACGCGTCGGCCGTCATCGAGCAATCCGGCGGGAAGGTGATCGGCGAGGTGCGCCATCCGCTCGCCGCATCCGATTTCGCGTCCTTCCTGATGCAGGCGCAAGCATCGCGGGCACAGGTGATTGCGCTCGCCAATGCCGGACGCGATGCCCAGAACGCGATTCGCCAAGCCTCAGAGTTCGGCCTCGGTAGCGGCAAGCAGGTCGTCGCACCGTTGTTGATCTTCGACAGCGATCTCAAGGGGCTGGGCCTGAAAGCCGCGCAAGGCCTGCAATTCACGACCGCGTTCTACTGGGACTACAACGATGAAACTCGTGCGTTCGGCAAGCGCTATTTCGCGAAGACCGGAGCGATGCCGACAATGGTCCAGGCCGGCATGTATTCCGCTGTTACGCAGTATCTGAAGGCAGTCCAGGTAGCTGGAACGGCCGACTCGGACAAGGTCATGGCGAAGATGCACGGGACCCCGATCAACGATTTCTTTGCGAAGAACGGCCGTATTGCCGCGAACGGGCAGATGTTCCATGACATGTATCTGGCCGAGGCGAAGAAGCCGTCTGAATCGAAGGGAGACTGGGACCTGCTCCGGATCATCAAGGTCATTCCGAAGGATAAGGCCTTCCAGGCTAGCGCACAAAGCGGATGCACGCTTAAGGACTGAGTCTCGAGCGCCGGTCTGTGCGATGTGTTCGCGTCGACGTGACGCGACACTTCTCGCGCAGACCGGCATCCCTACATGTGGAAACGCCCTTCGGACACGGGCCCGTTCACGCGCCGTCCACGAGCAGCGAGATGCCGAGCTCGGCCCGACGCCACAGCCACGGGCTAGGGCGGTAGCGCATGTCCCCGGTAAGGCCAGTGAGGTTCTGCAATATCGACAGCACCAGGCGCGGGCCAATCGCATCCCCGAGCGCCAGCGGCCCCTTCGGATAGCCGAGACCCAGATGAACGGCGCGGTCGATATCGTCCGGCGACGCGATCCGTTGCTGGGCGATGTCGCTGGCGATGTTGATGATGCAGCAGACGATGCGTTGCGCAACGAACCCGGCGGAGTCGCGGATTACCGTCACCGGTACACCGTCGCTCGCAAAGAGGCCATGCGCCATGTCCCGGACAGCTGCCGTGGTTGCGGGCGTGGTCATCAACGTTCGGCGTCGCGTCGCGTCGAGCGGCAGCAGGGTATCGATCGCGATCACGCGGGCCGCGTCCAGACGTTCGTCGACCGCACACGTGGTCGCGTCATGTCCAAGCGGCGTCACCACGATCAACGCCTCGGGCGACGGCGTTTCTCCCTCCTCGGGCGTGACCCCCAGGTTGGCCAGCAGCCTGACTACCATGTCGTGCCCGCGCCGGTTAGCCCGGCTGACCCACACACTGGCCGGCCGGGCCGACGGCGCATCTAATGTCGCCGGAACCTGCTTTTGGCCGTTTTCATAGCGATAGAAGCCGGTCCCGGCCTTTCTGCCGACCAGCCCGCCGACCGCCCGAATTGCCGTGATTGGCGAAGGGCGATAACGCGGCTCCTGATAGAACTGGTTGTAGATCGACTCCATCACCGGATGCGACACGTCCAGCCCGGTCAGATCCATCAGCTCGAACGGCCCCATTCGAAAACCGGCCTGCTCGCGCATGATGTCGTCGATGTCGGCAAACGACGCAGCGCCTTCCTGCGCGACCTTGAGCCCTTCGATGTTCATGCCCCGGCCGGCATGGTTGACGATGAAGCCCGGCATGTCCTTGCATCGTACTGGCGTATGCCCCATGCGGCCCGCGAGCGCCATCAGCGCATCGCCGACAGCCGGATCCCCCGACAGTCCGTCGATGACCTCGACCACTTTCATCAACGGCACCGGATTGAAAAAGTGATAGCCGGCGATGCGTCCGGGATGCTTCGCGCCCGCGGCAATCGCGGTGATCGACAACGACGACGTGTTCGACGCGATGATGGCTTGAGGGCGCAGCACCGTCTCGAGTTCGCCGATCAACTGACGTTTGATGTCGAGCCGTTCGACGATGGCCTCGATCACCAGATCGCAGGCGGTCAGTTCCTCGAGTGCCGTACACGGACGGACGCGCGCGAGCGCTGAGGCACCGTCTTCGGCGCTCAGCTTGCCCTTGTCGGCGAGTTTGGCGAAGGTGTCGGACAGGTACGAGCGGGCCGCGTCAAGAGCTTGCGGGTTCGTATCGAAGAGATTCACCGCGAGCCCGGCCAGCGCCGCGATTTGCGCGATGCCGCGGCCCATCGCGCCGGCGCCGACGATGCCGATCGTCTCGAGGGACGGGATTGATGTAGTGGTTTGCATGTTCATTCTGCTGAGGGCGGGGAGTCGGAAACGTATCGTTCCGGTGGATCGACTAGACCCACCGGAACGACGGGGTAGGGGCGTGCGTCAGCTCGCGTCCGCTGCATGACGCACGCAGGATCGTTAATCGAGCGTCACCACATACTTGCCGGACGACTGGCCCGAGGCCAGCTTCGCCAGCGCCTCGCCGGTGCGGGCGAGCGGGAGCCTGCCGGCGATCCTGGGCTTGATCGCGCCCTGATCGTACAGTCGGAAAATCGCCGCCTGTACCGCGTGAACCTTTTCGGGTTGACGATCTCGGTAGTCGCTCCATTGCAGGCCGCTGACGGCGATGTTCTTGACGAGCAGGTAATTGACTTTGACCTCGGGAATGCGTCCCGACGCGAAGCCGATAACCACTGCGCGGCCGCACCAGGCCATCGCGCGCAGCGCGGCATCGAACGCGTCCCCGCCGAGCGTGTCGAGCAGCACGTCGGCGCCTTGGTCGCCCGTCGCCGCGCGAACCTGCTCACGCAGCGAATCGCGTAGATTCGGCGCGGCCAGGTCGATGACTGCGTCGGCGCCCATCTCCGTCACGGCGCTTGCCTGCTCGGCCCCGCTGACGGCCGCCAGCGCGCGTCCGCCGAGTCCCTTGACGATTTGGATCGCCGCGGAACCCACGCCACCGGCGGCGCCGGTGACGAGCACCGACTCGCCTTCACGGAACCCGCCGCGCTCAATGAGCGCGAAATACGCTGTCTGGTAGACGAGCCCCATGGCCGCGGCATCTTCGAACGACATCGAGTCGGGCAGTACAAAACAGGATCGTTCATTGACGCTGACCCGTTCGGCGAATGCGCCAAACTCCATTTGCGCGACCACGCGATCGCCGGGGCGGATGCGCGTCACGTTGCGCCCGACGGCCCGCACGATACCGGCCGCGTCCTTGCCTGGCGCGAACGGGCGCTCGGGCAGCACCTGATAGGTCCCACGCACGACCAGCAAATCGGGATAGTTCACGGCCGCGGCACGGACGTCGATCAGCACGCTGTCGTCGTCGACTTGCGGATCGGGTAGCTCGCCGATGTTCAGGTGTTCGGGTTCAGTGAACGCCTGGATCACAATGGCTTTCATGTCGTTCGCCCCTCACCCGTTCAACAGCGAATTGTCGGCCCCAAGCGCGGGCGACTGCCGATCGCGGCCTGGATCGCGGAAGACCGCGGCCACGGGCACCGGAAGGGCCGGCAGCGTGCTACCGGCTGCAGTCCGTACCGTATGGTCGAAGACGCCACGGGAGACGAAGTGGGGATCTCGGCAGGCCTCCTCGAGACTCGCCACCCGACTCGTGCAAACGTCCTGACCGGCGAAGCGATCGAGCCAGTAGGCGAGCGGACGCAGTGCGATCGCATCGGCCACCGAGTCGGTTGCCTGCGCCGGGGACATCCGGGCAAGCGTCTCGATATCCAGTCCGACGAGCGCGACGAAGTTGCTCCAGAACTTGTCCTCGATCGGTGCGGCCGCGAGAAAGGCGTCGTCGGCGGTGCGATAGACCTGGTAGCGCGGCGACCCGCCCGTTACCAGTTCAGACGCCGGACGAGGCCATTGGCCGCGCGCACCGCTGCCGAGGCCCCAATACAGGAAGGTGAACAGGTTGTCGGCCATCGCTATGTCGAGATGGCAGCCCTGGCCTGTCAGATCCCGCTGCCGCAGTGCCAGCAGGATGTTGAACATGGCGGGATATGCGCCACCTGCAACGTCCGCAATCAGCGCCGGCGGCAGGCCGGGGCTGCCGTCGACGCCGGCCGTCAGCGACAGCATGCCTGCCGCCGCGACATAGTTGAGGTCATGGGCAGCCTCGTGCGCGCGCGGTCCATCCTGCCCGAAGCCGGTGATCGAGCAGTACACGAGCCGCGGATTGCGTTTCGCGAGGGCGGCATAGCCGAGGCCGAGCCGCTCCATCACGCCGGGCCGGAACTGCTCGACGAGCACGTCGGCCGCTTCGATCATCGGCGCCAGCCGGTCAAGCGCATCAGGCGCCTTCAGGTCGATCGCGACCGATTTCTTGCCACGATTCAGAAGCACGAAGTTGGTACTGTCGTCGTCCACCTTCGGCTCGTACGAGCGCATGTCGTCGCCCCGGTCCGGCCGTTCGAACTTGATTACTTCGGCACCGGCCTCCGCCAGCAGCAGCGAACACAGCGGTCCGGGAAGCAGCGTAGAGAAATCGAGTACCTTGATACCGGCGAGCGGTTGTGTCATTGCGCTCCTCCGCTCGCTCGTTCGGCGGCGACGCGCGCGCGGCGGGCCGGGGCGTAGGGTTCCTGGCCGAGCGCCTGGTAGAGCGCCTCGGTGATCGCATGGTGGTGGGCGAGGCCCGTGCGTTCGAGCAGCGAAATCGGCCCCTCGGGATAGCCGAGCCCCAGGCAGAGCGTCTTGTCTAGGTCATCGGCGCTCGCCAGCTTCTCGTCGAGGCGCCGCAGCGCCGCATTGAAGTACGGACGAATCAACCGATCGACGATGCGGCCAGGAAAGTCATTGCAGACCGCGACGACCAGGCCCGCGGCCTGAAATGCTTCCTTGGCGGCGTCGATGGCCGCCGCCGCCGTACCCGGTTGCCGAACCAGTTCGACAAGCGGGCTCGGGTCCGCATCGCCCAGCCTGAACCGCGCGAACCCGACGACGTTGCTCCCTTCGAGCCCGCGGTGCTCGCCCGTATGGACGCCCAGGCACTCGGTACCCAGCTCGATCGCAACAAACGTCCGCGACGCCAGGCCAGTGGACGCTGCGTAGGCACGACCAGCGTCGCTGCCGACGAACACCAGTGCATCGCCGCCGGTCGATGCCTGCTCCAGGAACGGATGCGGGGTAGGGAAGGACCGGCTTTCGCCGGCCTTGACGATCTCATAGCGCATGTCAGGCTCCGAACATCTTGTTGTCGCTGTACACATGAAAACCTCTGCCGGTTTTCTTGCCGAGGCGATTCGCGGCGATCATCCGCCGCACGAGTGGCGGGCATGCCGCGCGAGGTTCGTGGGTCAGTCCGTGCATGGCTTCGCACAACAGCTTCTGCGTGTCCATGCCGACGAGGTCGAGGAGCTCGAGCGGTCCCATCGGATACCCGAGTGCGGCCTTGATCGCGGCGTCGATGTCGGCCGGCTCTGCCACGCCTTGCTCGACGAGGCGGATCGCATCGTTGTTGAACGGAATCAGGAAGTAGTTGAGGATGAAGCCCGGCGTATCCTGCGTGGCGACCGGCTTCTGTCCCAGCGCCTCGGCGAATGCCCATGCCCGCTGGAACGTATCGTCGGACGTCGCAAGGCCTGGCGACATCTCGATCAGCTTCATCAGTTGCGCCGGCAGGCAGAAATGCATGCCGACGAATCGGTCGGGCCTGCCGGAGCCGCCGGCGATTTCAGTGATCGAGATCGTCGAGGTGTTCGACGCGAACAGCGTCGTCGCCGGACACACCTTGTCCAGGGCCTGGAAGATCTGGTGCTTGACAGCGAGATCCTCGAACACGGCCTCGATCACGATGTCGCACTGGGCGAGGCTCGCCAGTTCGGTCGTGGCCTGCCAGCGTTCCATGGTTGCGGCCGCGCCGCCTGCGGGCAACTTGCCCCGTTCCTCCGATTTCCTGAGAAAGCCTTCGGTCTGGGTGCGCGCCTTGTCGAGCGCGTCCTGGCGCGTATCGAACACGATGGTGCGAAAGCCGGCCCGGGCCGCGACGATCGCGATCCCGGCGCCCATCGTGCCCGCGCCGGCGACGCCGACGGTCTGGATGGTTGTCATGGATGTCTCCTATTTCTTCAGAAAGCTGCGTCCGATCAGCTGACGATGAACCTGGTTGGTGCCTTCCCAGATCTGGGTGATCTTGGCGTCGCGCATCAGGCGCTCGACGCGATAGTCGTTGCAGTAGCCGTAGCCGCCGAACAGCTGCACGGCGTCGGTCGTAATGCGCATCGCTGCATCGGAAGCCCGCTGCTTGAGCACGGACGCCTCGACGCCGAAATCCTGTTCGCCGGCATCGACCATCCCGCCGAGCCGCCACAGCAGCGATTCGCACATGACCAGTTCGGATGCCATGTCGGCCAGCATGAACTGGATACCCTGGAATTCGAGGATGCGCTTGCCGGATTGACGGCGTTCGTTGATGTAGTCGACGGCGTCCTCGAACGCCGCCCGCGCGATGCCGAGCGCATGTGCTGCGATACTGGGGCGAGACCGGTTGAGCGACCCGAAGAGGATGCGCAGGCCGTCGCCGGGATTGCCGATGAGGTTGGCGCGCGGCACCCGGCAGCCGTCGAACGACAGGCTGGCGGTACTCGACGCGCGCGTGCCCATCTTGTGCTCGGTGCCGAGCACACGCAGGCCTTCGGTGCCTTTTTCGAGAATCAGCACGGAAATGGCGGATTTCGCATCATCGATTTCCGACCATTTCCCGAACAGCAGATACAAGTCTGCGACGTCGCCGTTGGTGATGAAGATCTTGCCGCCGTTGATGACGATGTCGTCGCCATCGGGCGTGAAGGTGGTGCGCATACCGGTCGCATCAGATCCCGCCGCGGTCTCCGTGATCGCGAGCGATGCGAGGCCGCCTTCGGCAATGCGCGGCAGCAGCCGGCTCTTCTGTTCTTCGTTCCCGTACTCGATCAGCGGTTTGATCGCGTGGAAATTGGTCGCCCAGATGATGCCGGTCGACGCGCAAGCCTTCGAGATCTCGCGCACGCATGCCAGATAGCACAGGTACGAAAGCTGCGCGCCGCCGTAGGCCTCGGGAATGAACATCGCATTGAGGCCGAGTTCGTTGATCGCCCGCACGTTCTCCCACGGGAACGCGCTGTTTCGATCGTATTCGGCTGCGCGGGGCGCGAGCTGCGATTCGCAGAGATCCTTGACGCTGTCGAGAATCATCCGTTCCTCTTCGGAGAGCGGGAGGCGCGCGTCAAGCCGTTCCAGAATGTTCATGTGTGGTCCCTGCATCAAAGGGCGATGCCCTGACCGCCATCGACATAGAATGTCTCGCCGGTCACGAACGCTGCGGGAAGCTGAAACAGGGTCGCGACGAAACGCCCGATGTCGTCGGCCTTGCCGGGGGCCCCCAGAGGAATGCGTTTCTTCAGGAATGACTGCAACGCCCCTTCGTTCAGCTCGTCGCGATTCAGGTCGGTTTCGATGTAGCCTGGCGCGACATTGACGACGCGGATGCCCTGACGCGCCCACTCAACCGCGAGACAACGCGACAGCGCGCCCACTGCGGCCTTTGACGCACAATAGGCCGCGTTGCCCTTGACCCCGAGCTTGTCATAGAACGAGCCGATGTTGACGATGAGCGACGAACCCGCATCGCACAGAAGCGGATAGGCGGCCTGGCTCGCGAGCAGGATCGAGGCGGCGTTGGTGGACATGACCCGCTCGAAATCGGCGAGCGGAAACGTCGCGGACGGGCCTTGCAGGTGAATGCCCGCATTGTTGACGAGGCCGACGACGGCCTGCCCGAATGCGTCGGGTACCGACGCGAACGCGGCATGCATTGCCGGCGCGTCCGTGATGTCACAGCGTATCGCGATCATCCTGCGCCGCGCCTCCCCATCGAGGTCCGTCACTTTCGGCAACTCGCCGGACCGGGACAGGCACGCGACGTTGAATCCGGCAATTGCGAGCTCGGCCGCGATGGACGCTCCGATCCCGCGACTTGCCCCCGTCACGATGACGGTCCCGTTGAGACGATCATGCATCTTTGAACTCCGGAGTACGTTTTTCGATGAACGCCTGCATGCCTTCGGCCGCATCGGCGGTTTGGTATGCAAGCGTGGACAGATCCGCTTCGATGTCGAGGCCTTCGCCGAGCGTGGTTGCCGTGCCGCGCACGACGGCCTCTCGCGCGAATTGCGATGCACACCGGCTGTAGCCGACGAACTCGGACATGAATGCCTTGCCGAGCTCGACGGGATCGCCATCCGGGACGATCCGGTTGACGAGTCCCCATCGCTCGGCCTCGGTGGCATCGACCGTCCGGCCCGACATCACCAGTTCGGTGGCTCGTGCCTCACCGACCAGGCGGGACAAGCGCTGCGTCCCCCCGTATCCGGGAATCAGGCCCAGCTTGATTTCGGGCAGCCCCATGCGCGCCTGCGAGGTCGCTACGCGGAAAGTGCAGGCCATCGCCAGCTCGAGGCCGCCGCCAAACGCATATCCGTGCAGCACCGCCACGGACGGAATTGGCAACGCGGCCAGCTTGGCGAACGTACGCTGACCGAGTTGAGCGCCGCGGCGCTGGTCCATCAGCCCGCGATCCATCAACTCCTTGATGTCGGCGCCTGCGCAAAACGCCTTGGTGCCCGCGCCTGTCACGACCAGCGCACGCGCGCTGGATGCGGCAACGTCGTCGAGCGCTCGCGCCAATGATTCGATCATCGAGAACTGCAGTGCGTTGCGGGCGTCGGGGCGATTCAGCGTCAGTAGTGCGTAAGGCCCGGAAAAATCCAGTTCGATTGTCATGTTCAGACTCCTGCGGTAACGGACGCCTTGAATCGGACCGAGACGGGCTTCAACTCGCCGCGCAGCGTCATCTCGACCAGATCACGCTTGAGGATCTTCCCGCTCGCGGTCAGCGGAAAGGCGTCGAGCGACAGGTAGTACTCGGGCATGTCATATTTCGACAGCCCACAGTCGGCGAGGTGGGCCAGCATGTCGTTCGGTTCGAGGCGCTGCCCGGTACGCAGGATCACCGATAGGCAGACCTTCTCGCCGAGCCGCTCGTCCTGTACCGGATACGCGGCGGCGCGCTCGACCAGCGGATGACGCATCGCGAGTTCCTCGATCCGCGCGGGATGGATATTGTGTCCGCCGCGAATGATCAGATCCTTCTTGCGTCCGACGATCACGAGACAGCCGTTCTCGTCGAACATGCCGAGGTCGCCGCTCATGAACCAGCCGTGGATGTTGAACGACGTTTCCGTCGCGACCTGATTGCTGAAATAGCCGAGCATCAGGAGTCCGCCACGGCCGCCGATTTCCCCGATTTCGCCCGGTTCGGCTTCGACGTCCGAGTTGTCCTGCTTCCACAGTCGGACTTCATAACCGCGACACGCGCGGCCGCACGTCGAAACGATGGTGTCCGGCGTGTCAGTCGGAATGGTGTAGTTGTGCGACCCGTTTTCCGTCATGCCGTAGATGTTCTGCGGGGTCACGCCGAGGCTGAGAAACTTTTGAGCGACTTCCCGAGGAATCGCGGCCCCGGCCATGTAGAACGTCCGCACGTCGCCCAGCGTCCGCAGGTTGCGATCGCGCACGGCCTGCAGGATGTCCATCGCGTGGGTCGGCACGCCCATCACATAGGTCGCCCCGGTCTCGAGGATCCAGTCCAGCGCGTGCTTGCCGCCGCGCAGGTTCGTCATTACCAGTTCGAGACCCGCCACCAGCATTTGCTCGATGGCGACTGTCGCGATGTGATGACTCATCGGACTGAGCGTGAGCAGCGTCGTATCCGACGTGTGCCCCCAGTCCTCGACCAGCGCGCGCCCGTTTGCCAGTAGCGTGTTGTCGCTGTGCATGACGCCCTTGGGCTGTCCGGTAGTGCCGGACGTAAACGCCAGGTAGACGATCTTGTCGGGGTTCAGGTCCGGGGGCGCCACGGCCGCCGGCGGCTGACGCCCCGGAAACGGCAGGACGTCGGCAGGATCGGCCGGCTGATCCTGCACCGGATTGGGAAGCGCGAACACCGCGGCAAGGGCCGGCATCTCGCCGACACGCGCGAAGATCGAGTGGCGATCTGCATCCGCTCCGTATCCAGGCATCGCGAACAGCGCGCGGCACTGGATGCGGTTCAACAATGTACAGATCTCATCGACCGTGTAGTTCTGGTGAAGGGACGGGCAGCAGACGTAGCCGTTACGCGAACAGGCTAGAAAGACGATCGCCGTATGGACGACGTTGGGCAGCCAGATTCCGACGCGGTCGCCCGGTTTCAGGCCCTGCCGGTGGAGCGCTTCGGCAACGCTGTCCACCCAATCGACCACCTCGCGCCAGGTCAGGCGCACGTCGGCATCGCGCAACGCACATGAAGTCGGACGCTCGCGCGCATGCCGGCGAGCCAGCGTGTAAAGCGTCTCCTGCTGCCATACGCCAGACAGGTAGTAGTCGCGCGCGTTCTGCGGGTTGTGAAGGGTCAGGATATTCTGCATGGCATCATCCGCGCATCAATGCCCGAACTTGCTCGGGTCCGGCTTGCGGCGTTCTGCGAATGCGGCCGCCAGTTCGTCATGCTCATCGGTGTCGAGATAGCCGCGCAGCAGCAGGTCGTGCGCCATGCGCGACAGGCCGCTTACACCGCCGTGGCGCGCATTGAACGCGCCCTTCAACGACGCGAGCGCGAATGCACCGCGCTCTGCGACTTCCAGCGCGTACTCGCGCGTTGCAGTCTTCAACTGATCGTCCGGCACGACGCGGTTGATGAGGCCGATCTCAAGCGCTTCGCGCGCACTCATCTTCGGATTGCGGAACCAGATGTCCTTCGCGCGCTTCTTGCCGACCAGGTCTTCGAGGTACCACGTACCGTAGCCGCCGTCGAAACTGCCGACCATCGGACCGACCTGACGGAACACGGCCGACTCCTTCGCAATGGTCAGGTCGCAGACCACCTGAAGGACGTTGCCGCCGCCCACCGCGAAACCGTTGACCGATGCGATCACCGGCTTCTGGAGACGGTCGATGCTCTCGTACATCTCGAGCGTCGGCAGCACGCCCGCATAGAGTGTGGTGTCCGGCATGCCTTCCTTGCGACCGCCGGTGCAGAAGAACTTGTCGCCGGCACCTGTGATCACAACTACCCGCGTACGCGTTTCGCGCCGAATCGCGTTGATGCAGTCACGGATCTCGTGGCACATCGTCTCCGTAAACATATTGCCGTCGTCCGGACGATTCAGCGTGATCGTGCCAATCGGGCCGTCTTCTTCGTAGATGATTTCCGAGTAGTTCATTGTGTCTCCTGTTCAAACGATTTCTGCGTCGATAAGGCCCGCGATACAAATCGCGGACATGGATAAGTGATCTCTGAGAATGCGTTCCGTGTCCTGCCCGAGGGCAGGTGGCGCGCTGCGATAGACATCGCTGCCGCCGTCGAAGCGGATACCGAGACCGACCTGGGGCACACGACCGACTGCACCCTGAGCGGCAAAGAACATGCCGTCCTCGCGCAGCGGCGCGTCGTCGACCAATTGATCAATCGTGTTGATCGGTCCAGCGGGAATACGGTGCTGGGCAAACAACGGCAACCAGTGGTCGCGCGATTGCGTGCCGAGGACGTCCGCGATCGCGGCAACGATTCGTTCGCGGGCATGGCGTCGCTTCGCGTTCGTGTCGAAGCAGGACTCTTGACCGTATTCAGGCTTGCCGACAGCTGCCCAGAACCGATGCCAAATCGCATCGTTACCGAGGCCGAGCGTGATAGGGAAGTCAGCCGTCTCGAAAACCTGGTAGATCGCGATGACCGAATCCGTGCCGCCCGAGCGCATCGGCGATTCACCGGAGCCTAGATAAGGAACGATTCTTGGCGCCATGAAGCGCGCGGACGTGGCGACCATCGAGATATCGATCTGCTTTCCGGCGCCCGTCCGCTGACGCTCGAACAGTGCAGCAAGCACGGCCATTGCGATGTCCTGACCGGCAAGCAAATCGGCGGCAGGCGTGCCGACCTTTTGGGGCGACCTGTCCGCTTGGCCGGTGAGATGCATGACGCCCGAATAGCCCTCGGCGATCAAGTCGTAGCACGGCAGGTCCGCGCGGTCTCCGTGAAGACCAAAGCCGGTCACGGAAACATGGACCAGCGTCGGGTTCACCGTCTTCAACGTCGCGTAGTCAAGCCCGAGCTTTTCCTGCACGCGCTGCGCCGTGTTCAGCACGACGACGTCGGATTGCCGGACTAGATCGTGGGCGATTCGGCGCCCCTCTGCGCGGGTCAGATCGATCGTCATGCTCAGCTTGTTCCGGTTCATGCTCAGGAACCACAGCGATTCGCCATCGAGAAACGGCGGCCCCCAGCTTCGAGTGTCGTCCCCCCCCTGGCGCTTTTCGACCTTGATGACCTCCGCGCCGAGGTCAGCTAGCAGCAACGTGCCATACGGGCCAGCCACCGATGTCGTGAAGTCGAGCACCCGGACGCCATGCAGGCATTGCAGTCCGGCCCCGGAAACAACCAGCGGAAGTGTATTCAGTGCGTCCATTGCGATCGAATTTGAGTTGGTGCCCCTACTGACGCAATGACCATGCCAGCTTTTGGGCGCGAAATTTGCTTATTTCTTTTATGGTTTGCCGCAGACTCAGTAAGGACGGGCGCACGACGCTTGGATGCGAGGGGAATGACGGCGAAATCATGGTTGTCGACTTGGAATCGCACTGTATTCATGCTGTACTTGGCGCAGCAATCGACAACAGATGTGTAGTCGACAAATACACTTCAGGGTCCCCGTAGACCCTCGGCATGGTGGGAGACATGAAACGCGAATCTGAAGGCATTCTCGTCCTGGACGACGACGGGAACACCACGTTTGCCAGCGGCCTCGGTAGGGATGCGCTGGTCTCGACGGCGCTCGGCCGGCTGTGGCGCAACCGGGACCGCGCGCCCGTTAAGCGCCTGTCCGCGATGACGGACTTCGAACGCCCGCTGACGATTGCGGCGATTCCGACGCGCGATGCGGTGTGTTTCCTGATCTTTGCGCTGCAGGAAGCCGATGCGCTGAGCGAATTCCTGGCGGGCGTGGACCTCGCTGAAGACATCCTGAGGCATTTCATCACCGACCCGTACAAAGCGATGATCGTCGTCGATACGGCCGGCAAGATCGCGTACATGAGTCCGGTCCATGAAAAATTCTTCGGACTGAAGCATGGCGAAGCCATCGGTCGCCATGTCACGGCGGTCATCGAGAACACGAAGCTGCATGAAGTGGTCGCGACCGGGAAAGGGCAGGTCGCCCAATTGCAGGAGATGAACGGGATCTCCCGGGTCGTCTCGCGCCTGCCGATCTTCGACCGCAACAAGCGCGTGGTGGCCGCGGTCGGGCAGGTGATGTTCAAGGGCCCCGAAGTGATGCGCGAATTGACGGCCGAGCTCGCGCGCGTCAAGCAGGAACTCGATTTCTACAAGCGCGAACTGTCCGGCATTCGCAACCGCAGTTACGGACTCGATCAGATCGTCGGCAGCAGTGAAGCGGTTCGGCGGCTCAAGGAGGACATCCTGCGCGTCGCGCCGCTCGACGTGCCCGTACTGCTGGTCGGCGAAAGCGGGACCGGTAAGGAGATGGTCGCGCATGCGATCCACATGCTCAGTCCGCGCAGCGACAAACCGCTGGTACTAGTCAACTCGGCCGCGATGCCACCCAACCTGGTCGAAAGCGAGCTGTTCGGCTATGAGCCCGGCGCGTTCACCGGCGCGGATCGCAAGGGGAGAAAAGGCAAGTTCGAAGCGGCGGACAGCGGCACGCTGTTTCTCGACGAGATCGGCGACATGCCGGTCGAAATGCAGGTCAAATTGCTGCGTGTGCTGCAGGATGGGCAATTCGAGCGTATCGGCGGCGACCGCGCACGCCATTCCGACTTCCGCCTGATTTCGGCCAGCAACCGCGATTTCAAGGCAATGATCGCGAGCTCGAGCTTCCGCCTCGATCTCTTCTATCGCATCAGCGCCGTCACCTTGCGGCTGCCCGCGTTGCGCGAGCGGCTCGAAGACATACCGGAGCTGGCCGATACGTTCCTTGAAGCCTTCGCGATCCGCCACGGCGCGCCGAAGAAGTCGATCGCCGACTCCGCCATTCACTTCCTGCAGTCGCGCGAATGGCCCGGCAACATTCGCCAGTTGCAACATGCGGTTGAACGCGCCGCGATTTTTTGCGATGGGCCGGTGTTGTCGATTGCCGACTTTGGCAGCCTGGAAGGCGCGGTGCAGTCGCGGCTCGCCGAGCCGATCACGGAGGCGCTACCGATGCCGAACAAGGGCGCTGTCGATATGCGGGAAGCCAAGGAACGCGTCGAATCCGAACTCATTCGCGACGCAATGCGGCGCACCGGCGGCAACAAGAAGCGGGTTGCCGAGGAACTCGGCATTTCGCGGTCTTACCTGTACAAGCGCCTGAGCATGATGGAGGAGGCACAGTCCGACGAGCCGATGTCTCCGTAGGCGCCCACCGACGCACCAGGTGCGCGGCCGCATGCCGCGGCACCATCGTCCATGCCAGCCAACGTGGCATGGTGTCCGCGACGACCGTGCCCTACAACATCGGCGAAGCCCGGTTCAGCACCGTCTTCAGCGCAAAGCTCGAACGGATGTGCTCGACGCCGGGTATCCGGGTCAGCGTCTTCGTGAGGAAGTTCTGATACGAGTCGAGATCGTGCACGACCACGCGCAGGATGAAGTCCGCATCACCGGTCATCGTGAAGCAGCTCATGACTTCCGGTGCGACCACGATTTCCTTTTCGAAACGCTTGATCGCAGCCTCGGACTGATTTTCAAGCGTGACTGCAACGAATACATTGAGTCCGCCTATCAGCTTGCGCTCGTCCAGTTGCGCGACATAGCCGCGAATGAACCCCTGTTCCTCGAGCTTGTGTACGCGCCTAAGTGTCGGCGTCAGTGAAAGACCGATCCGTTCGGCCAGTTCGCGCCAACTCAACCTGCCGTCCTCCGCCAGTTCGCGGAGAATTTTCAGGTCGGTTTTGTCGAGATCGTGGTCATGCACCATAGCAACTACACATCTCCAGATTGATAGCGAAATCGTACTACAGCGGGCCTGAAATCAAGCGTGAATTGGTACGAAATCGCGTGGCGAAAAGCATAGACTGGTCTCCGCAAACGCACTGCCAATCGCGCTGCGGCCTTGTCACTCTTGACTGTCGATTCGCCACACGGCGTCGACGTGACCGTGCTGGCCGCTTGTGTTTCTCGTATGAACCCGCGCAAGTGCCGCGCCGCACCGTCCCGCACGCACGCACGCACGCGGAAAAACGCGCGTACGCACCGGCGCCATTCCCGAATTGATCACGCTCACCATGACCTACCTGCAAGAACCCGACCGCAAGACCGTCACAATCCCCAAGCTGCACGAGATGCGCGCGGCTGGAGAAAAAATCGCAATGCTCGCGTGCTACGACGCGACTTTCGCGGCGCTGCTCGACCAGTGCGGCACTGATGTACTGCTGATCGGAGATTCGCTGGGCAACGTCCTGCAAGGACACGCGACGACTCTGCCGGTTACGCTCGACCACATGGTCTATCACACGGAGTCGGTCGCGCGCGGCAACCGGACCGCGATGGTCGTGACCGACATGCCGTTCGGCACGTATGCGACACCGACCGACGCATTCGATCACGCTGCACGCCTGATGCGTGCCGGCGCGCAAATGGTCAAGCTCGAGGGCGGCGCGTGGCTCGCCGAGACGATTCGCTTCCTCGTCGAACGCGGCATCCCCGTATGCGGACACGTCGGCCTGACGCCGCAATCGGTGCATGCACTCGGTGGCTTTCGCGTACAAGGCCGCACCGATTCGGCAGCCACGCGGTTGCTCGAAGACGCGATCGCGATGCAAGATGCCGGCGCACAATTGATCGTGATGGAAGCCATTCCTGCCGATCTGGCTGCTCAGGCGACGGCACGACTGACCGTCCCGACGATCGGCATCGGCGCGGGCGTGCATTGTTCGGGTCAGGTGCTCGTGCTGCATGACGTACTCGGCACGTATCTCGGACGAAAAGCGAAATTCGTGAAGAATTTCATGGACGGGCAAACGTCGATCGATGCCGCCATCCGTGCCTATGTGTCGGAGGTAAAGGCCGGCTCGTTCCCTGCACCCGAGCATTCGTTCTCGGCTTGAGCGTCACACGACGTTCGTGTCGCCGATCGACATCGCATCTTGATCGATTGGCGACGCACGGCGCTGACCGTCCACGTATCAGCCGCAACGTCGGTGGCAGATGCGCAGTCGGCCATACCTCATATTATTCGCCAGTGAAGCGCGCTTCCCGCTTCTCGCTGAATGCCAAAACGCCTTCCGCGTAGTCCTTGCTCCATCCCATTTCGCGAATGGTGGTGGCTTCCATCGACAGTTGCTGCTCGAGCGAATGACCGTTCGCGGCCTGGACCAGTTGGCGTGTGCGAACGAGTGCCTTGGTCGGCATGCTGGCCAGGCGCTCGACCAGTGCATCGACACCGACCGCGAATTCGGCGTCGTCCAGCACGTCCCAGATAAGCCCCCATTCAGCGGCCTTGGCTGCTGGCAGCTTGTCGGCAAGCATCGTCAAACCCATGGTTCGCGCGGTGCCGACGCGTTGAGAGAGAAACCACGTACTGCCCGTATCGGGAGTCAGGCCAATCTTCGAGAAGGCCTGCAGGAAATACGCTGAGCGCGCGGCGACGACCAGATCGCACGCCAGGGCCAATCCGGCTCCACCACCCGCCGCCAGCCCGTTCACAGCAGCCACGGTTGGCACGTGCAGATTCTGGAGCCTCATCACGAGCGGTTTGACGAGACGCTCCACCAGGTTGCCAATATCGGGCTGCTTGCCGTCAACGGACTGCATCGCTGGATCGGCGAGATCCTGTCCTGCGCAAAATGCGCGGCCGGCGCCGGTGATGACAAGCACGCGCGCGTGTCTGTCCGCCTCGATCTGATCGATCGCACGGTGGAGTTCGAGCACCATCGCTTCATCGAAGCTGTTGAGTTTGTCCGGGCGATTGAGCACGATCCGGGCAATCGCACCGATGGTGACGCTGATTCGGCTGAAGGTCATGGTGAAAATCCGTTGGGAAAACAGGTTGGAGGGCTGCACGCGCCGGAGGAAGCGCGCCATCGGGTGATTCATGTCACAGGTGCCTGCTGTGCAGTGAATAAGGTCATGACCTTGGCGACGTGCCGTCGCGCGCGACGCTCGCTCGCGCCAGCCGGAGGGGCTGCACGCCAATTGCCGGTCTCCCACTGTCGGGCGATCGTGCACGTCGTTTCATTCGCATCCTGTTGATGGCTGCACGATACGACGCAGACCCATATGCGTCAATATATTGATGTATATTTTTTATGATTCAGCACTATTTCAGCTAGATTTCGCCGACCCATGCGGAAAGAGTGACATCCTGTAGTCGTATATTGGCTATCGCGGCCACTAGCCCCGGCGCCGAATCTGGAGAAGCACATGCGTGATCGATGTGACGAGCTACCGACGCCATTTAAGAAGAGAGGGCTCGAGACGAAACGGGATTGGGGATTCTCGCAGGATGATGGCGCAGGAGGGCGCCGAACGACGCGTCGCGCGTCGTGATCTGTTCGAAACATGCCATGCGGACTGCACGGCAGTGGGCGGAACCTACGTTGCTCGTATGTTGCGCGAGCAGTGGCGGAGCCGCAGCGGATCCGCCACCTTCACGTTCTTCAATCGTGCGCGGAAATCTCCGCTTCGCTCGCTTCACCGATCGCAAGCGCGTCGCCCAGGTTCACGCCATTCATTCCGTTGTTCAGTTGATTCAGGAAGTGAACGAGCGACACCTTGTCGTCGAAACGGAAGTTTGCCAGCGCCTGCCGATAGAACTCGTAGATCTTGGGCTGCAGGCTGTCCCAGAATGCGCGGCCCTGAGTCGTAAGCACGACCTTCTTTGCGCGCCGGTCAACTGTGTCGGCAATGCGCACGACATGGTCCTCGCGCTCCAGCCGCTTCAATACCCCGTCGAGACTCTGGCGGCTAACCACCAGATAATCCGCGAGTTCGGAGAACGACATTCCTTCCACAACGTGCGGGCGTGACAATGCCCCCAGCACCGACCACTGCACGGTTGTGATGCCCAGTGCCTTGATCGTCTGCCTGTCGAGCGTGTTGCCTGCCTGGAACAGCCGAAAGAACAGGCGGTTGTGTACGGATGAGACGGATTGGTCGTAGGACGGGTCGGAATTTGTCATGAGCTGATCTGGTATTCGCGTTGGTGCGGCGCAACGCATTGATGCCGCTATTCTACGGTGGCCATGGTCTCACCGACATGCGTTGCGGAGGATTCGGCTGACCGCCGATACTGCCGGGGCCTGTTCATTTCGTGAGCGATGCCTCCCCAGTCGGGCGACGACTCGTCCGGTGCCGCTGTCCGCAGGCTCCGCTCCAACGCAGCTGCAATCCTACCGGCAAGGGTCACATATGACATCTACGTGATGTGATGACGCCCTGCCGACGTTCACGCATAGTGTACTAGATGCGCACATCGGTCCGGTCAATCATAAAAATATATATCATGATGTTGACGCAATTTAAAACCTGGCCTAGAGTGTCCATACACCGCACTACAACATGACGAGACACCCCATGGCGACCTTCGACAAGATTCTGTCCCCGCTTACCGTCGGATCCATTGTGCTGCCCAACCGGATGGTGATGGGTGCAATGCACACGCGACTGGAAACTCTTGACCTGCCCCACGAGCGCCTTGCCGCGTTTTATGCGGCACGTGCTGCTGGCGAAATCGGGTTGATTCTGAGTGGCGGTTTTTCGCCGAACCCCGAAGGCGTCATGGAAGAAGGGGGCCCGTTGTTCGATCGAACCGACCAGCTCGACGAGCATCGCGCGGTGACGGGCGCCGTCCATGCGGCTGGCGGGAAAATCGTCCTGCAGATCCTTCATGCCGGCCGTTACGCGAAGGTGCCCAACTGCGTCGCACCCTCACTCGGCAAAGCGCGAATCAATGCGTTCTCGCCGCGTGCGTTGAGCACCGAAGAAGTCTGGACAACGATCTCGGATTTCGCACGGACTGCCGCATTGGCGATCGAAGCCGGTTACGACGGCGTAGAGATCATGGGTTCCGAAGGCTATCTGATCAACGAATTCACGGCGGCCGTCACGAACCACCGCAGCGACGAGTTCGGTGGCGATTTTGATGGTCGAATCCGCTTCCCGCTGGAAGTGGTCCGCGCAGTTCGCGAACAAATCGGCCATGCGCCCATGCTGATTTACCGGATCTCCGCGATCGACTTGGTCGACGGTGGGATGACGGGCGCGGAAATCGCGACATTCGCGCAACACGTTGAAGCGGCCGGCGCCGACCTCATCAATACCGGTGTGGGCTGGCACGAGTCGTCCGTGCCGACGATCGCGGCGTCGGTACCGCGAGCGGCATGGCGTGACGCGATCCACAACGTCAAACAGGCGATTTCGATTCCCGTCATGGCGTCCAACCGGATCAACACACCGGAGGTCGCCGAGGAACTGATCACAACAGGCGTCGCCGACCTGGTGTCGATGGCGCGCCCGTTGCTGGCCGATCCCGAATTCGCGAAGAAAACCCGTATCGGCGTGGTCGACGAAATCAATACCTGCATCGGCTGCAATCAAGCTTGCCTGGATCGCATCTTCACCGAGCGCACCGCGACCTGCCTCGTCAATCCGCGAGCCGGCCGCGAGATCGAGTTCCCGGTCGGCTCGGCACCGCGCGCCAAACGAATCGCTGTGGTCGGTGGTGGTCCTGCCGGGATGGCCTTTTCCGTGAATGCCGCTGAGCGCGGACATCGCGTCACACTGTTCGAAACCGACGCTCGGCTCGGCGGCCAACTCAATATGGCCAAGGTCGTGCCCGGCAAGGCCGAATTCAACGAGATGCTCCGCTATTTCCGCGTCCGTCTGGAACGGCTCGGCGTGTCGCTACGCCTGGGCGAAGCGGCCACCGTGGACGGGCTTGCAAGCGGCGAATTCGACGAGATCGTGCTGGCGACGGGCGTCACGCCGCGCGTGCCGGATATCGTCGGCGTCGATCATCCGAAGGCGGTCTCCTATGTCGACGTGCTCACGGGCGCGGCCCAGGTTGGCCAGCGTGTCGCCATCATCGGTGCGGGTGGTATCGGGTTCGACGTCGCAGAATTCTTGCTGGGCGATCCCGAAGAATCTCTCGACAGGAGCGCCTTCTTCCGCGCATGGGGCGTGGATCCTGCGAACGCTGCCGCCGGCGGGATCGTTCCGGCTGCCGCTCATGCCGCGCCGCCGCGCAGCATCCACATGTTCCAGCGCAAGGCCGAGCCGCTTGGCAGGGGGCTCGGCAAGTCGACCGGGTGGATTCTGAAGGCCAAGCTCCGAAAGGCCAATGTCGCGATGATCTCGGGCGCGACGTATGACGCGATCGACGACGAAGGGCTGCATTACACCGTCGACGGCAAGCCGCATGTGCTGCCGGTCGATCATGTCGTCCTGTGCGCCGGCCAGAATTCCAATCGCAGTCTCTACGAGGCACTGCGCGCGCGCGGGATGTCGCCGAAGCTGATTGGTGGTGCGGACGTTGCAAGCGAGCTCGACGCACTGCGAGCGATCGATCAGGCGACGCGGCTCGCGGTGGCGCTTTGATTCGATCGACCGGATGAGGAAGACAACGTGAAAGCAGCATTCATTACGGGACATGGCGGCAATGAAGTGGTCGAGGTCGGCGAGCGCCCGATGGCGGTTCGCGCGCCGGGCGAGGTGCTAGTGCGCCTTCGGGCCGCAACGCTCAATCGCGTCGATCTTTACATGCGGGACAGCGGCGCCGGCATTCCCCATCAATTGCCCCAGATACTGGGTCTGGATGGCGCCGGTACCGTGGAGGAAGTGGACGACACGGAACCGGCGCTTTCACGTGGGCAACGCGTCGTCGTGCATCCTGGCATCACGTGCGGGCGTTGCGAATTCTGCCGACGCGGCGACTCGGCGTTGTGCGCGTCGATCCGATACGTCGGCGAGCATCAGGACGGGACCCTGGCCGAATACATTTCCCTCCCGACGGCCAATGTGTTCCCGATGCCAGAGTCCCTTGATTTCGCCGAGGCCGCTGCGCTCGGCGTGAATCACCTGACCGCATGGAGAATGCTGTTCACAAAGGCGCGGTTCGAGCCGTGGGAAACGGTCTTGATCTTCGGCATAGGCGGTGGCGTTTCGTTGGCTGCGTTGCAACTGGTCAAGCTGGCAGGCGGACGTGCGATCGTCGTATCCCGCGACGGCGAAAAACTGAGGCGGGCCATCGAGTTCGGAGCCGATCATGCGATCAATATCAGCACTCAGGATGTCGTCAGGGAAGTGATGGGAATCACTGGCGGGCGTGGGGTCGATGTCGTGATCGAGAACGTTGGGCAGGCCGTCTGGTCGAGTGCGCTGAAATCGCTGACGCGCGGCGGACGCATCGTGACGTGCGGTGCGACGTCCGGCGATCAACCGTCTGCCGACCTGCGACGCGTCTTCGCGAAGCAACTGCAGATATTCGGCTCGTCGCTCGGGAATTTCGACGAATACCGCGCGCTGCTGGAATGGACCGGACGCCAGGCACTACGCCCGGTGATCGATTCACGATATCCGCTTGCGGACGTGCGTGTCGCACTCGATCGCCTGGCGTCTGGCGAGCAGTTCGGAAAGATCGCCATCGAAGTCGCCGACTGAAACCGCAAGAGGCAATAAACGCCGGGGCCGCCCGGAGCGCTGGCCGTGCCAGTTGGGGTGCGGCCAGTCGAACCGGGATGCCCGGCCCAGACGCCACGCGCTGCCGACACACCCCTCGGATGGCGACAGCCAATGACGGCGAAGCGTTGGAATACGGCACGGGGCTTCGACTCGAAGCGCGTGTCCGACAATAATCCGTTGCCACCCGGCGACGATGACGAACCGGTGAGGCGGCACGTAACGCGCGCCACACCATCGCTGAGCAGGAATACGATGATTCGCGATCAGGAAACTCTCTCTCTTCTTCTCGATTCGGTGTCGCGCTTCGTGCGCGAGCGACTGGTGCCGGCCGAAGACGAAGTCGCCGAAACCGATGAGATACCGGCCGAAATCGTCGGCGAAATGCGCGAGCTCGGGTTGTTCGGCCTGACAATCCCGGAGGAGTACAGCGGACTGGGACTGACGATGGAAGAGGAGGTGCTCGTCGCATTCGAAATCGCACGAACCTCACCTGCATTCCGGTCGATCATCGGGACCAACAACGGCATCGGCTCACAAGGTCTGATCGTCGACGGCACGGAGGCGCAAAAGCAATGCTACTTACCCAAGCTGGCATCGGGCGAATTGATTGCGTCGTTCGCCCTCACCGAGCCCGAAGCCGGTTCCGACGCTGCGTCCCTGCGGACGACGGCGGTCCGGGATGGCGACGACTACATCATCAACGGCACCAAGCGCTTCATCACGAATGCGCCCGAGGCCAGCATCTATACGGTAATGGCCCGCACCGATCAAAATGCGAAGGGAACAGCCGGCATTTCCGCATTCATCGTCGAAAAGAATACGCCCGGACTGTCGTTGGGAAAGCGTGACAAGAAGATGGGCCAGCGCGGCGCGCACACCAGCGACGTGATTTTCGAGAACTGTCGCGTGCCGGCCGCGAGCATCATTGGCGGCAAGGAAGGCGAGGGCTTCAAGACCGCGATGAAGGTGCTCGACAAGGGACGCCTTCACATCGCCGCAATTTGCGTCGGTGCGGCCGAAAGGATGTTGAGCGACGCACTGCGCTACGCGATGGAACGCCGGCAGTTCGGCAAGCCCATCGCGGAATTTCAGCTGGTTCAGGCGATGCTGGCCGACAGTCGCGCCGAGATCTATGCGGCTCGCTCGATGGTCCTCGACGCTGCCCGCCGCCGCGACAACAAGGAGGATGTCTCGACCGAAGCCTCCTGTTGCAAGATGTTCGCATCAGAAATGTGCGGCCGCGTCGCGGATCGCGCGGTTCAGATCCACGGCGGCGCGGGGTATGTCTCCGAGTATGCGATCGAACGATTTTATCGCGATGTCCGACTTTTCCGGATCTATGAAGGCACCACGCAAATTCAGCAGATTGTCATCGCGCGCAACATGATGCGCGACGCCGCGCGATAGCCCGCCCATGTCCGGCGCCCCAAGGCGCCGGCACCACCGTGTCCTCCGGTCAGCGTGGTCGAGATACGGTTCACTCGGGCTGACTGGCCGAATGGCAGGCACCGATTATGGTCGACACGACTGCCACAGGATACTCATACGATTGAGGACTTTTATGAAGATATTGGTACCGGTGAAGCGAGTAGTCGATTACAACGTGAAGGTCCGCGTGAAGTCGGACAACACGGGTGTCGACATCGCGAACGTGAAGATGTCGATGAACCCGTTCGACGAAATCGCGGTTGAAGAAGCCGTGCGCCTGAAGGAAGCGG
>NZ_JAAGPO010000120.1:0-30977 GCF_017104825.1 Burkholderia sp. Ac-20345
GCCGGCAGCAGCGGCCGCGCCCGCGCGCGAGCAGGCGCGGCCGGAGCCGCAGTCCGAGCCGCGATCACGGCCTCAGCCGCGTCCACGTGGCCGCCGCTGGTTCTCGTGGCTGACGGATCAAGGCGGGTCGGCACGCCCGGCGTCGGACGGCACGGGGCCGCGGGTCGCCGCGCTGCCCGGCCTCGGCTGGGGCGTCGCGCTGCTGGTGGCGCTTGCCGCGGCGGGCGGGATGGCATTGTCGGCGCGCCACGCCGACACCGACCACACGGTCGACGAACTCGTGTCGAGCCACGTGCGGGCCGACCTGTCGGCGCGCGACATCGACGTGATCTCGACCGACCGGCACACGGTCAAGCCGTGGTTCAACGGCCGCCTCGACTATGCGCCGCCGGTCGAGGATCTCGCGGCGAACGGCTTCGCGCTGGTCGGCGGCCGGCTCGACTACGTCGGGCGGCGCCGCGTTGCGGTGCTCGTCTACCGTTACCGGCAGCACGTGATCGACGTCTACGTGCGGCCGGCCGGGGAAGGGCCGGGGGCGCCTTACGCGACGGTGTCGCAGGGCTATGCGCTCGACCGCTGGAACGCGGCCGGGATGACCTGGTGGGCCGTGACCGACGCCGAGCCGTCGGCGCTCGCGGCGTTCAGGACCGCGCTCGATGCGCGGCTCGCCGGCACGCGCACCGAGTGACGGCACGGCGGCGGGCTGCAGGCCCGCCGCGCGCTTCTGTTCCGACCCTGGCCGGGAAAAGGGCCGAAGGGCGGCCGGCATGCCCGGGCTCGCCCCTTCAAGTCTTTGAAAACATGGCCGAATCCGCGCGCGAATTGTCGATTGGTCTTGCATGCGCCCCCGTATCCGGGTTAGAATCTTCGGCTTCTCACTTGCCACACCGGTTCAGACGCCCGGGTGGCTTTAATCCACAAGGAGTGTGTAATGCGTCATTACGAAATCGTATTCATCGTGCACCCCGATCAAAGCGAGCAAGTGCCCGCGATGATCGAGCGTTACAAGACCACGATCGCGTCGCACGGCGGTCAGATCCACCGCGTCGAAGACTGGGGCCGTCGCCAACTGGCCTACATGATCGAGAAACTCGCGAAGGCTCACTACGTCTGCATGAACATCGAGTGCGACCAGACGACGCTCGACGAACTCGAACACGCGTTCAAGTTCAACGACGCCGTGCTGCGTCACCTCATCGTCAAGATGAAGAAGGCCGAAACCGGCCCGTCGCCGATGATGAAGGAAGTTCAGCGCGAAGAAGCCAAGAAGGCGGCTGCAGCTCAGCCGACCGAAGCGCAGGCTTAAGTTCGTCATTCATTAAGCCATCAAGGAGCGCGTCACTCACGTGAACAGGTTGCAATTGAAGGCAAGCGTTGTCGAGCGCGCACCGGTGCGATATACGCCGGCGGGTGTTCCGATCGCAAGCGCCACATTGCATCACCGCACGGAAGTCGTCGAAGCAGGCATTCCCCGTCAGGTCGAAATGACGATCGAGGCGGTGGCGGCCGGTGAGGCGAGCGGCAGGCTGGAAAGCCGTGAAATGGGCGTCGAAACGCTGTTCACGGGCTTCCTGGCAAAGAAAAGCCGCAACGCGAGAACCTTGGTGTTTCACATCACAGCATTGCAGGACATTGGAAAGGACTGAAATCATGCCCCGCCCGACTGGTAAGAAATTCGACAAGCGTCGTCAGCAACAAAACCCGCTCTTCAAGCGCAAGAAGTTCTGCCGTTTCACGGCTGCAGGCGTCGAGCAGATCGACTACAAGGACACGGATACGCTGAAGGACTTCATCGGCGAAAACGGCAAGATCACGCCGGCTCGTCTGACGGGTACGAAGTCGCACTATCAGCGTCAGCTGGATACGGCAATCAAGCGTGCGCGTTTCCTCGCGCTGCTGCCGTACACCGATCAGCACAAGGCGTAATCAGGCGACGCAATAAGGAGAATTCGAATGCAAATCATTCTGTTGGAAAAAGTCGCCAATCTGGGCAACCTCGGCGACATCGTCAAGGTCAAGGACGGTTACGCTCGCAACTTCCTGATCCCGAACCGCAAGGCTCGCCGTGCAACGAAGGAAGCGATCGCCGAATTCGAAGTTCGCCGCGCTGAGCTCGAAAAGATCGCCGCTGAAAAGCTGGCAGCATCGCAGGCAGTCGGCGAGAAGCTGAACGGCCTGTCGTTCGAAATCACGCAGAAGTCGGGCGTTGACGGCCGTCTGTTCGGCTCGGTCACGAACGGCGACGTCGCGGAACTGCTGAAGAAGGCAGGTTTCGAAGTCGAGAAGCTGCAAGTTCGTATGCCGGAAGGCCCGCTGAAGATGATCGGCGAGCACAGCGTTCAGGTCGCGCTGCACACGGACGTCGTCGTCGACGTCACGATCAACGTGATCGGCGACCACGCGTAAGCGTACGCAAGCTTGCCGGGCGGCTTCCGCCGTCCGGACAAGGGCAGGCGCCCGGGCAACCGGGGCCTGCCTTTTTTATTGCCGCATCGCCGGGGCTCTCTCTGGCGTCGTCGTAGGTTATTCGCGATAATCCCAACCCATGAACGCGCCGCAAGATCCTCAAATCGAATCGCTGAAAGTCCCGCCGCACTCGGTCGAAGCCGAACAATCCGTGCTCGGCGGCCTGTTGCTCGACAACGCGGCCTGGGACCGGATTGCCGACTTCCTGTCGCAGGGCGATTTCTACCGCTACGACCACCGGATCATCTACGAGCACATCGGCCGCCTGATCGCGTCGACGCGCCCGGCCGACGTCGTGACCGTGTACGAAGCGCTGACCACGTCCGGCAAGGCCGATGACGTCGGCGGGCTCGCGTACCTGAACGCCCTTGCGCAGAACACGCCAAGCGCGGCGAACATCCGCCGCTATGCGGAAATCGTGCGCGACCGCGCAGTACTGCGCCGGCTCGTGTCGGTCGCCGACGAAATCTCGGCCGATGCGTTCAACCCGCAGGGCAAGGAAGTCCGCCAGCTGCTCGACGAGGCCGAGTCGAAGGTGTTCTCGATCGCCGAAGATGGCGCGCGCGGCAACCAGGGCTTCCTCGAGATCGGCCCGCTGCTCACACAGGTCGTCGAGCGCATCGATACGCTGTACCACACGGCGAATCCGAGCGACGTCACGGGCACGCCGACGGGCTTCGTCGACCTCGACCGGATGACGTCGGGGATGCACGGCGGCGAACTGATCATCGTCGCAGGGCGTCCGTCGATGGGTAAGACGGCGTTCTCGATGAACATCGGCGAATACGTTGCGGTCGAGTACGGGCTGCCGGTCGCGGTGTTCTCGATGGAAATGCCGGGCACCCAGCTCGTGATGCGTATGCTCGGCTCGATCGGCCGGCTCGACCAGCACCGGATGCGTACGGGCCGCCTGACGGACGAGGATTGGCCGAAACTGACGCACGCCGTGCAGAAGATGAGCGAGGCACAGCTCTTCATCGACGAGACGGGCGGCCTGAACCCGATGGAATTGCGCTCGCGCGCGCGGCGTCTTGCGCGGCAATGCGGCAAGCTCGGCCTGATCATCGTCGACTACCTGCAGCTGATGTCGGGCTCGTCGCAGGGTGAGAACCGCGCAACCGAAATTTCGGAAATCTCGCGATCGCTGAAGAGTCTCGCGAAGGAACTCGACGTGCCGGTGATCGCGCTGTCGCAGCTGAACCGCGGCCTCGAACAGCGTCCGAACAAGCGTCCGGTGATGTCGGATTTGCGTGAATCGGGCGCAATCGAACAGGACGCGGACGTGATCCTGTTCATCTACCGTGACGAAGTCTACAACCCGGACAGCCCCGACAAGGGCACGGCCGAAATCATCATCGGCAAGCAGCGTAACGGTCCGATCGGCCCCGTTCGGCTCACGTTCCTGGGGCAATACACGAAGTTCGACAACTTTGCAGGGGCGCAGACGTTCTACGGCGAGTAACGCCGGTTGTAAAGCCCTAAATCGCCAAACGTTGTATCCAATCCCGCCGTGCGCACATGCGCGCGGCGCGGCCCGACCGGAAACGGTACAATGTCGCCCGTTTTCGTGACAGTAGTTTGACAATCTCTCAGGAATCCCATGTTCGGTCGATTCATGCCCACCGAGGGCAAGTTCTTTGAACTCTTCAACGCGCACGCGAAGCACATCGTTTCCGGCGGGCGCGAGCTCGAACTGCTGATCGACAATCTCGCCGATGCCGAGATTCACAAGCAAAACGTGCAAACCGCCGAGAAGGCCGCCGACAAGCTCACGCACGAGGCGATCGATCTTCTGCACAAGACTTTCATCACGCCGCTCGATCGCGACGAGATCCACAAGCTGATCACGACGATGGACGACATCCTCGACCTGATGGAAGACGTCGCGACCGCCGTGTCGCTGTACGACGTACGTTCCGTCACGTCCGAGGCGAGCCAGCTCGCGCACATCGTCACGCAGTCGGCCCAGCACGTACAGCAGGCGGTCGGGTTGCTGTCCGACATGAAGCAGTCGGCACAGATCCTCAAGCAGTGCGAGGAGATCGACCGCTGGGAGTCGGAAGCCGATCGCGTGCTGCGCGCGGCCATGTCGAAGCTGTTCCGCGAGGAAGACGACGTGAAGACGCTCATCAAGCTGAAGGCGATCTACGAGCTGCTCGAAGAGATCACCGACAAGTGCGAGGACGTCGCGAACATCATCGAAGGCATCGTGCTGGAAAACGCCTGAGCGGACCACGATGCATTCGATACAACTCGCCCTATGGATGGTCGCGACGCTGGTGCTCGTCGCGCTCGTATTCGACTTCATGAACGGCTTTCACGACGCGGCGAACTCGATCGCCACCGTCGTGTCCACCGGGGTGCTGAAGCCCCAGCAGGCCGTCGTGTTCGCGGCGGCGTTCAACGTCATCGCGTATTTCATCTTCCACCTGAAAGTCGCGCAGACCGTCGGTAAAGGCACGATCGATCCCGAGATCGTCGACCACTACGTCGTGTTCGGTGCGCTGGTCGGTGCGATCGGCTGGAACGTGATCACGTGGTACTACGGGATCCCGTCGAGCTCGTCGCATGCGCTGATCGGCGGCCTGGTCGGCGCAGCGCTCGCCAAGTCGGGCTGGAGCTCGCTGAACATCGACGGGCTGCTGAAGACCATCGCGTTCATCTTCATCTCGCCGCTGCTCGGCTTCATCCTCGGCTCGCTGTTCATGCTCGGCGTGTCGTGGCTGTATTTCCGCACCGCGCCCAGCAAGGTCGACCGGCGCTTCCGCCGGCTGCAGCTGCTGTCGGCCGGGCTGTACAGCCTCGGTCACGGCGGCAACGATGCGCAGAAGACGATCGGTATCATCTGGATGCTGCTGATCGCGTCGGGCTATGCGTCGGCGACCGCCGATGCGCCGCCGGCGTGGGTGATCGGCGCGTGCTACCTGTCGATGGGCCTCGGCACGCTGTTCGGCGGCTGGCGCATCGTGCGCACGATGGGCCAGAAGATCACGAAGCTCAAGCCGGTAGGTGGTTTCTGTGCGGAAACCGGTGGCGCGATGACGCTGTTCCTCGCGTCGTTCCTCGGCATTCCGGTGTCGACCACGCACACGATCACCGGCGCGATCGTCGGCGTCGGCGCGACGCAGAAGCTGTCGGCCGTGCGCTGGGGTGTCGCCGGCAACATCGTGTGGGCATGGGTGCTCACGCTGCCCGCGGCTGCGTTGTTCGCGGCCGGTGGATGGTGGCTCGGACACCAGATCTTCTGATCGCCGACACGGTCGACAGACACGAAATGCGCCGCAAGCCGAAAGGCTGCGGCGCATTTTCTTTTGGGGTGCGGGGAGCTTGCGACGGTGCGGGCGGGGCGGCGGCGGATACCGCCAACTTTACCGTCGGGGTTCGAGCAACCGGTCAGTAACTTCCGTTCGCAAACCGTGCGATCGGATCGTCTGCCGTACTGGTGCGCGGGCTGACGGGCGCGGATTGTGTCGACGCACGCAACACCTGCACGGGGGCGGGCTCGATGCTGCGCGGGGATGCAGAAGCGGTGGCGGGCGGCGGTTCGGCATCGAACGCGGCGGCCTGGGCGGCCGTCAGTGCCGTCGTCGGAATCCGCGTGCCGACTTCTGCCTGGGCGGCCGGCGTTGCATTGGCCGTCATCGAGGTCACGCCGTCATCCACTGACGTTGCCTGTTGCTGGGCCGCCTGCATGCGCGGCGGTGGCTCATACGGGTCGGCCGACGCGGCTGCGGGGGCAGCTGCTGCCGTCGATACGACCTGCGGAGCCGGCATGACCGGTGCAGGTGCCTGCGTCGCGGCAGCTTGCGGCGACGCATAGGCCGGCTGCCGCGGCGCGGAGGCTGCCACGACCACCGGGGCGGGGGCAACGACCGGCGCGCCGCGCGGCTCGTCCCGCTTGGCTTCGTAGGTCGGTGCATCGAACGGCGTAGGCGCCCCGCGCGGCGGCGCGACGCGGCGAATGCCGTCGAAACGCTTGGCCCAGTACGGGTTCGTCAGGTAGTCGAGCCGCACGGTGCCGCCCGTCGACGGTGCGTTGACGAAGCGCAGCTTGCCGACATAGATGCCGACGTGCGAATGCGGCCGTCCGGTCGTATTGAAGAAGATCAGGTCGCCCGGCGCGATCTGGTCGGGATCGACCGACACGCCGCGGCCGCTCATGTCGGCGGTCGTGCGCGGCAGGTTCACGTCGGCCGCACGGCCGATCACGTAGCGCACGAGCCCGCTGCAGTCGAAGCCGCTCGTCGGCGTGTTGCCGCCCCAGCGATACGGGACGCCGACGAGGCTCATCGCCTGGATCGAGATTTCTTCCTGGCCGACGCTGTGATCGACAAACTTCGGGAAATTGGCGGGGGCGGGGAATGCGCGCGGCGTGGTGATCTTCATGCCCGAGGCGGGGCGCGATGCCGACTGCGGCGGCACGCTGGAGCAGGCCGCAAGCAATGAAACGACAGCAACGGGAACCCAGATTCGAAGCATGGCAAGGCGGGCGAGCGCGCGCGCTCGCGAATCGTATAACAACAGACAGACCCGATGGTAGACGCTCCGGCGGGGCTTAAGCAACCATTCTTGAGAATTTACTTGAAGTTTCGCGCGTAAACCGGGTTGTTGCGTGACGATGTGTTACTTGCGTTTTCGACCCCAAATAAAAACGGCGCTCCGGAAACGGAGCGCCGCGATGTGTCGACAGCCGGCCGACGGGCCGGCCTGTCGCGTTACAGGATGTCCGACGCGTAATCGGCGAGCCGCGAGCGTTCGCCGCGCGCGAGCGTCACGTGGCCGCTGTGGCCCCAGCCCTTGAAGCGGTCGACGACGTACGTGAGACCCGAGCTGCCTTCGGTCAGGTAAGGCGTGTCGATCTGCGCGATGTTGCCGAGGCACACGATCTTCGTGCCCGGGCCCGCGCGCGTGACGAGCGTCTTCATCTGCTTCGGCGTCAGGTTCTGCGCCTCGTCGATGATCAGGTACTTGTCGACGAACGTACGGCCGCGCATGAAGTTCATGCTCTTCACCTTCAGGCGCGAACGGATCAGTTCCTGCGTCGCGGCACGCCCCCATTCGCCGGCAGCGTCGTCGGTCTTCTGCAGCACTTCGAGGTTGTCGTCGAATGCGCCCATCCACGGCTGCATCTTCTCTTCCTCGGTACCGGGCAGGAAACCGATGTCCTCGCCGACGGGCACGGTCGCGCGCGTCACGATGATCTCGTTGTAGCGCTTGTCGTCGAGCACCTGCGCGAGGCCGGCCGCGAGCGCGACGAGCGTCTTGCCGGTACCGGCCTGGCCGAGCAGCGTGACGAAGTCGATCTCGGGGTTCATCAGCAGGTTCAGCGCGAAGTTCTGCTCGCGGTTGCGCGCGGTGATGCCCCACACGTTGTTCTTGTGGTGGCTGTAGTCGCGCAGCGTCTGCAGCAGCGCCGTCTTGCCGTTCAGTTCGCGGACGATCGCATGGAACGTCGGCTCGCCGTTCTGCGGCTCGAGATAGACGAACTCGTTGACGAGCATCGACGCGACGAGCGGGCCGGTCACGCGGTAGTACGTGGTGCCCGTCTTCGTGTCCTGCCAGCTCTCCATGCCCTTCGCATGCTTGGTCCAGAAATCCTGCGGCAGTTCGCGCACGCCGTTGTACAGGAGATCCTTGTCCTCGAGCACCTGGTCGTTGAAGTAGTCTTCCGCGGGCAGGCCGAGCGCATGCGCCTTGATCCGCATGTTGATGTCTTTCGACACCAACACGACCTGACGGTCGGGCCGATCGCGCTGCAGCGCGCGCACGACGCCGAGGATCTGGTTGTCGGCCTTGCCTTCGGGCAGGCCTTCGACGGGCGCGATGTCCGCGAGCTTCGTCTGGAAGTACAGGCGGCCGAGCGCTTCGCGGCTGCCGAGGCGCGACAGCGGGATGCCGGCCGTGATCGCGCCGGCATCGGCGACGAGCGCGTCGAGCGTGCGGCTGACCTGGCGTGCGTTGCGCGCGACTTCGGACATCCCCTTCTTGTGGTTGTCGAGTTCCTCGAGCGTCATCATCGGCAGATAGACGTCGTGTTCCTCGAAGCGGAAGAGGCTGCTCGGATCGTGCATCAGCACGTTGGTGTCGAGCACGAACAGTTTCTGCAGTTCGGCTTCGGCGGGCTTGCGGCTGCGCGACTTCGTCGCGGCGCCGGTATCGCGCGCGGGTGCGGCGGCCGGTTTGTCGGCAGCCGGTTTGTCGTTGCGCGCGACGACCGGTGCCGCGGGTTCGGCGGCCGCCGGCAGCGGTTGCAGCAGTGCAGCCGTCTGTTTCGTCTTGCGGCCGCGTGCGGGTGGGCTTGCGGCATCTTGCGTCGAAGACGCGACGGCGCGCAGCGGCGCGGCCGTGTTCGCGGCTTCGGTCATCGGTTGGGCCACGCTCGCCGGACCAAAGTCACCGGCTGTGGATGCGTCCCCTTCGGCGGATTTCTTCGCGGCTTTCGCGGGCCGCGCTTTCGCCTTGTATTCGTCGGGCGGCAGCAGGCTGCCGAGCTTGCTGGGGGGAGTAGGCAAAGGCATGGTGTCCCTCGGGAGGAATCGTGTCGCATGACGTGCGCCGCTGATCGCATCCTGCGTGACGTAGACGCATGCAGTTTGCGCGCGGTGGCGCACAGGAAGTTCGTCTAGCCGGTTCGCCTAAGTGTCGATCAGCTCCTTGACGCGGTGAGGGCCGGACCGAGGGCCGGCGCGCAATCCATAAAAAAAGCCGCTGCCTCGTCGATAGAGGCATGCGGCTCGGCTGATACCGTCGTAATGCGCGTCAGGTGCCGGCAAGCATCGCAACGAGCACCGGCGCAGCTACGAGAAATATGGGGCGAACTGGCATTCATTGCGGCCCAATATAACGCGCCTCAAAGCGCTTGTACAGCCTTTAGCACGTCGTCCACGTGCCCCGGTACCTTGATGCCGCGCCATGCCTGGCGAAGCACGCCGTCGGCGTCGATCAGGAACGTCGAGCGCTCGATTCCGCGCACTTCCTTGCCATACATTTTCTTCATCTTGATGACATCGAACAGCGCGCACAGCGCTTCGTTGGCATCGGAAATCAGCGGGAACGGCAGTTCGAGCTTTGCCTTGAAATTGTCATGCGAGCGCAGGCTGTCGCGCGACACGCCGATGACTTCCGCACCGGCTTTCTTGAACTTCGGATAGAGATCGCGGAACTGCAGCCCTTCGGTCGTGCAGCCCGGCGTGTTGTCCTTCGGATAGAAGTACAGCACGAGTTTCTTGCCCTTCAGGTCGGACAGCGAAATGTCGCCGCCCGTGGCCGGTGCGGTGAAATCGGGAACTTGACGGTCAACTTCGACGGACACGTGTTTCTCCTGTTGTTATGGAAAGGCGCCGCTGCGGCGGCGCGGTTCGGCGGGGCGTCGCGGCAGCGTGCCGCAAGGGCGGAGCGGGCGACGCCGGCGCGCGCGAACTCAGTCGGGCTGGACGATCAGTTCGCCGGAGCGGCCGGGAATTTCGCCCCACGTGACAGGGTACGATGGCAGCGAGTCGCGGTCCAGCGTCGCGTGGTAGTCACCCATCGTCGCGAACGTGTGACCTTGCGCGCGCCAGCCGGCGAGCAGTTGCTCGAACACGGGCGCAAGCTTCTGGCCTTCCAGTTCCGCATGCAGCGTGAACACCTGGTCGTGCGGATTGGTTTCGGTGAACTTGAGGATATGCGCGGCGACGTTGTGCGTGTCGACGCCGTCGATGCCGAGCACTTCGTCGAGCGTCGGCAACGTGGTGGGCATCTGCACGTGCGACAGCGTGCGGCCGTTGACGACGGGCAGGTACGGCGAATGGCCGCGGCCGTCGGATGCGTAGCGCATCCCCCATGCGTCGATCTGCTCGAATGCGGAGTCGTTCATCTGCCAGCCGGCCGCGCCGTGCGTGACGGGCGGCGCGCCGAAGATCTCGATGAAGCGCGCGTGACTCTTCTGCATTTCACGCGCGGTCCAGTCGCGATTGCGCACGCGGACGTTGTCCTGCCAGTAAACGTGATCCCACGTGTGGATCCCGCATTCGAAGCCGGCCTCGTGAATCGCGCGCATGTCGGCGATCGCGCGGCGGCCGATGTCGGGGCCCGGCAGCAGCACGCCGTACATCAGCTGCTTCACGCCGTAGTGCTCGACCACCGACGTGCGCGACACTTTCTTCAGGAAGCCGGGGCGGAACACGCGCCGCAGCGCCCAGCCCGTGTGATCGGGCCCGAGGCTGAAGAGGAAAGTCGCGCGCGCACTGAAGCGGTCGAAGATGCGCGCGAGGTTCGGCACGCCTTCGCGCGTGCCGCGCAGCGTGTCGACGTCGATCTTGAGGACGATGCGAGCCAAGCGAACGTCCCGATCAGCCTTGCTGTTCGACGAGCGCGCGCGCGTCGGCGACGTGGCCGCGATACGCTTCGAAGATGTTGCGCAGCGCTTCGTCGAACGTCGCTTGCGGCGCCCAGCCGAGCTCCTGCATCGTGTTGTCGATCTTCGGCACGCGGTTCTGCACGTCCTGGTAGCCGTTGCCGTAGTAGGCGCCGGACGTCGTTTCGACGAGCTTCACCTGCTTGGCCGAATCGGCGTACTCGGGGAATTCCGCCGCGAGTTCGAGCATCTTGTGCGCGAGTTCGCGAACCGAGAAGTTGTTCTTCGGATTCCCGATGTTGTAGATCTTGCCCGACGCGACGCCGTCCTTGTTCTCGATGATCTTCATCAGCGCGCTGATGCCGTCGCCGATGTCGGTGAACGCACGCTTCTGCGAGCCGCCGTCGACGAGGCTGATGTTCTCGCCGCGCACGATGTGGCCGAGGAACTGCGTGACCACGCGCGAGCTGCCTTCCTTCGGCGTGTAGATCGAGTCGAGGCCCGGGCCGATCCAGTTGAACGGGCGGAACAGCGTGAAGTTCAGGCCTTCCATCCCGTAGCCCCAGATCACGCGGTCCATCAGCTGCTTCGAGCACGCGTAGATCCAGCGCGGCTTGTTGATCGGGCCGTAGGTGAGGGCCGATGCATCCGGGTCGAACTGCTCGTCCGAGCACATGCCGTAGACCTCGGAGGTCGACGGGAACACGAGGTGCTTGCCGTACTTGACGGCCGAACGCACGATCGGCAGGTTCGCCTCGAAGTCGAGTTCGAACACGCGCAGCGGCTGCTGGACGTAGGTGGCGGGCGTCGCGATCGCGACGAGCGGCAGGATCACGTCGCACTTCTTCACGTGATACTCGACCCACTCCTTGTTGATCGTGATGTCGCCTTCGAAGAAATGCATCCGTTCGTGGTTGACGAGGTCGCCAAGCCGATCGGTCTGCATGTCCATGCCGAACACTTCCCAATCGGTGGTTTCAAGAATGCGCTTCGACAGGTGATGGCCGATGAAGCCGTTCACACCCAGGATCAGGACTTTTTTTGCTTTCATGAATGACGGGAAGAATGAATGAACTGCGCGAATTCCGCGGGCGTCACGACGGTTTCGCTGCCGTCCCGCTGCTGCCACAGCTCGAGAATGGATAGGGCGCGGCTGTCGCCGCAGACGCCGAATAGCGCATTATCGCTTACGTGCAGGCCGGGCGGCAAATCTGCCGCGGCGGCCGCTGCCGCGCTGCCGGGCGCGGCGAGGCGCGCGCGCGCGATCACGAAACGCGTGCCGTCGACGTCCGTGAACGCGCCCGGATACGGGGGCGCGACCGCGCGCACCAGGTTGTAGACCTGCGCGGCCGGCCTCGACCAGTCGACGCGGCCGTCCTCGGGCTTGCGCCCGCCGTAGTAGCTGCCGGTCGCGAGGTCGTTCGGCAGGTGCGGCGCCTCGCCCGCGAGCAGCGCGGGCAGCACCCGCCAGAGCGTCTGCTCGGCGGCCACCGTGACCTTGTCGAACACCTGCGTGGCGGTGTCGTCCGGCAGGATCGGCACCGCGGTCTGGCCGATGATCGCGCCCGCGTCGGGCTTCGCGGCCATCTCGTGCAGCGTCGCGCCGGTTTCGGTTTCGCCGTTCAGTACCGCCCAGTTGGTCGGTACCCGACCCCGGTATTTCGGCAGCAGCGAACCGTGCATGTTGTACGCGCCCTTCGGCGCGATCGCGAGCAGGTCCACCGGCAGCATGTGACGGTAGTAGAACGAGAAGATGAAGTCCGGCTGCGCGTCGGATACCGCGCGGCGCAGCGCCGGATCGGCGGGATCGGCGGGATCGGCCGGCGTGAGCACCGGAATGCCGTGCTCGGCCGCGACGGATGCGACGCTGCCGAACCAGATGTTCTCGTTCGGGTTGTCCTCGTGCGTGACGACGAGCGCGACGTCGACGCCGCGTGCGAGCAGCACCTGCAGGCACCGCACGCCGACGTTGTGATACGCGAAGACGACTGCGCGCGGTTTCATTGCGCGGCTCCCGAGCGGTTCGCGCCGGCCGGCACCGCCGGCACGCCGTCGTGCTGCTCGAGCACGGCCTGGATCAGGTAGCGCGGCCGTGCACGCACCTGCTGGTAGATGCGGCCGACGTATTCGCCGAGCAGGCCGAGCGCGAAGATGATCACGCCGAGCAGGAAGAACGTGATGGCGAACAGCGTGAACACGCCTTGCACTTCCGCGCCGACGATGAAGCGTCGCACGAGCAGCAGCACGAACAGCGCGGCGGAGCCGAGCGACAGGATCACGCCGATGAACGACAGCCACTGCAGCGGCACGACCGAGAAGCCCGTCACGAGGTCGAAGTTCAGCCGGATCAGGCTGTACAGCGAGTATTTCGACTCGCCGGCGAAGCGCTCCTCGTGCGCGACCTCGATCTCGGTCGGCTTCTGCGCGAACGTATACGCGAGTGCGGGGATGAACGTGTTGACTTCGCCGCACACGTTGATCGTGTCGATGATGCGGCGGCTGTACGCGCGCAGCATGCAGCCCTGGTCGGTCATCTTGATGCGCGTGATGCGCTCGCGCAGGCGGTTCATCATCTGCGACGCCTTGCGCCGCCACAGGCTGTCCTGGCGCTGCTTGCGGATCGAGCCGACGTAGTCGTAGCCCTCGCGCATCTTCGCGATCAGCTTGCCGATTTCCTCGGGCGGGTTCTGCAGGTCGGCGTCGAGCGTGATGACGATCTCGCCGCGCGATTGCGCGAAGCCGGCGAGGATCGCCATGTGCTGGCCGTAGTTGCCGTTGAGCAGCACGATGCGCGTCGTGTCGGGGCGTACGTGGAACTGATCGGCGAGCATCGCGGCCGAGCGGTCGCGGCTGCCGTCGTTGATCAGGATCACTTCGTATGACGTGTCGAGTGCGTCGAGCGCCGGATACAGCCGCGCGAACAGCGCGGCGAGGCCGTCTTCCTCGTTGTACACGGGGATGATGATCGATACTTCCGGCTGCCCGGCGACCGGATGCCCGGCGCGTGCTTCAAGGTGACTCATGTACGCTTATTTTCCGTATTGTTCGCAAATCTGGTTGATGGCGTCGACCACGCGACGCACGTCGCCTTCCGTCATCTGCGTGAAGAGCGGCAGCGTGACGGTCGACGCGCCGTACCGTTCGGCGTGGGGGAACATGCCCTCCTTGAAGCCGCGCGCACGGTACAGCGTGAAAAGATGGATCGCCGGGTAGTGGATGCCCGTGCCGATGCCGCGTTCCTTCATCTGCGCCATGAACTCGGCGCGCGAGATCGTCAGCCGCTCGAGCGGCAGCGTGATCAGGAACATGTGCCAGTTGCCGTTCTCGAATTCGGCGATCGGCAGGCCGACGCCGAGCTTCACGGCTGCGCTGCCGTCGAACGCGGCGAAGTAGGCGCGCGCAAGCGCGCGGCGCTGCGCGGTGAAGCGTTCGAGGTGCGGCAGCTGGCCGAGGCCGACACGCGCGGCGACGTCGGTCAGGTTGTACTTGCCGCCGAGCACGTCGCAGTCCATCCCGTCGAAGCCCGTGCGCGTGATGCCCTGCAGCCGGTACTTCTGCGCGAGCGTCGCTTCTTCCTCGTTGTTCAGCACGAGTGCGCCGCCTTCGATCGTCGTCAGGTTCTTGTTCGCGTGGAAGCTGAACGACACGATGTCGCCGATCGCGCCGATGCGCTTGCCGTTCCACGTCGAGCCGAATGCCTGCGCCGCATCCTCGATCACGCGCAGCTTGTGTGCGCGCGCGATCGCGTACAGGCGGTCCATGTCGACCGGCAGGCCGGACAGGAATACGGGGATGATCGCCTTCGTGCGCGGCGTGATCGCCTGCTCGAGCTTGTCGAGGTCGATGTTGCGCGTGACGGGATCGATGTCGGCGAACACGGGCGTCGCGCCGGTCTCGAGGATCACGTTGCTGGTCGAGACCCACGACGCCGGCGTCGTGATCACCTCGTCACCGGCACCGACGCCCGCGATGCGCAGGCCGATCTCGAGCGTGCAGGTGCCCGAGTTGAACGCGCGGACCGGACGGCCGCCGCAGTACTCGGACAGCGCCGCTTCGAATTTCTGGCTCTGCGGGCCGGTGGTGATCCAGCCCGAGCGCAGCACGTCGACGACGCCCTGGATGGTTTCCTCATCGATCTCGGGGCGGGTGAACGGCAGAAACGGAGCGGTAGTCTGGCTCATGTACGCTTTGGCCTGTAATGGCGTGTAATAAAAGGGTCGGGCGATCCCGGCCGAAACCGGCATTAAACACCGGTTGGCGGAATCGCACCGTGATTTTTTGTAGGCGGACGCTTAACGCGGCGGGGCGTGCTCAGCTTCGCGCGAGCACCAGCACGCCGATCAGGATGATGCCGATGCCGACGAGCCGCTGGACCGACAGCACTTCGCCGAACAGGTACCAGGCCGCGAACGCGTTGACGACGTAGCCGAGCGACAGCATCGGGTACGCGATCGACACGTCGACCCGCGACAGCCCGACGATCCAGACCACGACGCTCAGTACGTAGCAGCCAAGGCCGCCGATGATCGGCAATTGGGTCGCGATCTTCAGGCCGACCGGGATGATGTTCGCACGGCTGAATTCGAAGTGTCCAACGGCGTTGACGCCGGCTTTCAGCAGAAGTTGCGCACAGGCGTTGAGCATCACGCCGGTGATGATGCAGACGAACGAAACGGGATTCATGCGGCGGGCGTCCTTACGATTGCGGTTTCTCGACGATCACGCGGCGGCTGTCGCGCGCAATCACGCGCATCGGCACGCCTTGCTTGACCAGGGTGTCGTACTGGCCGGGCGGCATGATCGCGAGCGCATGGGTTTCCTGTTTCCAGCGCGTGATCCACTCGTCGACGGTCGGAATCCACTTGTTCGGCTCCATCGAGATCCCGAACGCGAGCTCGTCCTGGCGCTGGACCATGATCGTCGTGTGGCCCATATAGAACGGGAACGTGTGATCGAGCATCTCGATCGAGTAGAACGGCGTGTCGGCCGGCAGTTTCGCCAGTTCGGCGCGCACCGCCGGCGCGAGCAGCGCGCCCGAGCTGTAGCGGCCGAACTCGTCGTGCCCGGTGCCGCCGATCGTGCCGAACGCGAGCCAGGCGGCGCCAAATGCGGCAAGTGCGGCAGCCACGCCCGCGCGGCGGTTCAGCCACGCGGCCGCGAGCGTCAGCGCGCCGGTGACCGCGAGGCCTGCGTACAGCCACATCTGGAACGCGCGGTACTGCGCGTTCGGCGTGCGGGCATCGCCCTGGTACGCGAGGAAGATGATCCCGAACGCCGCGACGACGACGAACACGAGGTAGCCGAGCAGGTGGCGGCGGAACCGGTCGGCGCTCATCAGCGGCAGGTACGCGCCGATGATCAGCGCGAGCGCCGGCGCGACCGGCAGCACGTACGAGATCAGCTTCGAATGCGACGCGCTGAAGAACAGGAAGATGAAAGCGCTCCAGATCAGCAGCACGAGCATCGGCGAGAAGCCGTTCGGCTGGCGCGGCATCCGCAACGCATGGCGGATGCTCTGCCACGCGACCGACAGCCACGGCAGGAAGCCGACCAGCAGCACGGGCACGAAGTAGTAAAGCGGGCCCGGGCGGTTCTGTTCCGGGGTCAGGTACCGGCGGAACTGCTGGACGATGAAGAAGAAGTTGAAGAACTCGGGGTTGCGCTGCTGGACGAGCACGAACCACGGCGTGACGATCGCGAAGAAGATCACGAGGCCGCTCACCAGGTACAGGCGCTTCCACAGCACCCAGTCGCGCGCGATCAGCGTGTAGAGCACGAGGACGGCGCCGGGCAGGATCAGGCCGACGAGGCCCTTCGACAGTACCGCGAACGCCATTGCGGCCCAGCACGCCCACATCCAGCCGCGTGCCGCGGCCGGGCGCAGCCCGGGCCGCTGCGCGAGCAGCAGCGAGCACAGCGACAGAGACATCCAGAACGCGAGCCCCATGTCGAGCGCGTTGAAGTGGCCCATCAGGTTCCAGTACGGCGACGACGCGAGCACGACGGCGGCGAGGAAGCCCGACAGCGGGTTGAACAGGCGCGCGCCGGTGTAGCCGACCAGCAGGATGCCTGCGAAGCTCGCGACGGCCGTGTAGAGGCGCGCCTGCCATTCGCCGATGCCGAACCACGCGAACGTGAGCGCGTTCAGCCAGGTCTGCAGCGGCGGCTTCTCGAAGTACTTGTAGCCGTTGTAGCGCGGCGTGATCCAGTCGCCGGTGACGAACATCTCGCGCGCCATTTCCGCGTAGCGGCCTTCGTCGCTCGGGATCAGGTGGCGCAGCCCGAGCGGCGCGAACCAGACGATCGCGAGTGCGACGACGAGGAGGACGAGCGTGATGCGATTGAGCGGTAGCCTCGACGGCGTATCGTTCATGGATTTTCAGCCTGTTGGTTATTGTGACGGGCCGCCGGCGGGTTGCGCCGGGGGCGGGCGGCCTGGCCGGGCCGATCCGGGGGATCGACCCGCTGCGCCGGCCCGAGTTTTACCGCATCGGGGATTAACGTTCAATTAAGAGCGCGGCGGCGACTTTGCGGCCTTCGGCCATCAGGATGTTGTAGGTGCGGCAGGCGGCCTGGAAATCCATCGTCTCGACGCCGATCCGCTTGGCCGTCAGCGCCGCGACGAGCCGCGGGTGCGGGAAGCGCAGCCGCGCGCCGCTGCCGAAGATCACGAGTTCGGGCGCCGGGTCGAGCAGCATCGCGAAATGCTCGGGCGCGAGCGCGTCGAACGACGACACGGGCCACGCCTGGACCGGCGCGCCGGGCAGTACGATGACGCTCGTTTCATGGCGTTCGAGATTGACGTCGACATAATCGGGGCCGTAGCCGGTGACGGTGTTGAGCGCGCCGCTCGCGTCCTGGTGCAGTTTCAAATCGGTATTCCGCGGTTCCGTAGGGGAAGGTGTTGCAGGGCCACACGGGCCCGGATGGCCGGTTTCGCTTGCCTGAGCACGGGGGACGCCTGACGGCGCGGGCCCGGCGCGGCTATGGTGCATTGCGAAAGTCGGCCAAAATCCGCTAAATTATAACTTTTTGGTCGCCCCCGGGCGCCACTTGCGTCGCGCGTCGCCACAAGCCGCGCCCGACCGCCCGCTTTTTCCCAGTCTAGACAGCGCGCACAGACCGGCCGCTTTCCAGTTTTGATCCCGTCCCCCCGGCCGCAAGGCCAACCCAGGAACCGTGTCGTCGTGAAACCGATTCAGAAGTCGAACAAGCTGCTCAACGTCTGCTACGACATCCGTGGCCCGGTGCTCGAGCACGCGAAGCGCCTCGAGGAAGAAGGCCACCGCATCATCAAGCTGAACATCGGCAACCTCGCGCCGTTCGGTTTCGACGCGCCGGACGAGATCATCCAGGACATGATCCGCAACCTGCCGACGTCGTCCGGCTATTCGGATTCGAAGGGCGTGTTCTCGGCGCGCAAGGCCGTGATGCACTACACGCAGGAAAAGGGCGTCGTGGGCGTCGGCCTCGACGACATCTACATCGGCAACGGCGCGTCCGAGCTGATCGTGATGGCGACCCAGGCGCTGCTGAACGACGGCGACGAAGTGCTGCTGCCCGCGCCCGACTATCCGCTGTGGACGGCGGCGGTCAGCCTGTCGGGCGGCACGCCGGTGCATTACATCTGCGACGAGCAGAACGCGTGGATGCCCGATCTCGACGATATCCGCCGCAAGATCACGCCGAACACGAAGGCGATCGTCGTGATCAACCCGAACAACCCGACGGGCGCGCTTTATTCAGACGAATTGCTGCTCGAACTGCTCGAGATCGCGCGCCAGCACGGACTGATCGTGTTCGCCGACGAGGTGTACGACAAGATCGTCTACGACGGCCTCGAGCACACGGCGCTGGGTTCGCTGTCGGAGGACGTGATCACCGTCACGTTCAACAGCCTGTCGAAGAGCTATCGCTCGTGCGGCTATCGTGCGGGCTGGATGGCCGTGTCGGGCCTCGGCGGCGACAACCGCCGGCACGCGAAGGATTACCTCGAGGGGCTCGGCATCCTGTCGTCGATGCGCCTGTGCGCGAACGTGCCCGGGCAGTTCGCGATCCAGACGGCGCTCGGCGGCTACCAGAGCATCAACGAGCTGATCGTGCCGAGCGGGCGCCTGTACAAGCAGCGCGAGCTCGCGTACGACATGCTCACGTCGATCCCGGGCGTGACCTGCGTGAAGCCGCAGGCCGCGCTGTACATGTTCCCGCGCCTCGACCCCAAGCTTTATCCGATCCAGAACGACCAGCAGTTCATTCTCGACCTGCTGCTCGAGGAGCGCGTATTGCTCGTACAGGGCACGGGCTTCAACTGGACGACGCCGGACCACTTCCGCGTGGTCTTCCTGCCGAACCTCGACGACCTGACCGATTCGATCAACCGGATCGCACGCTTCCTCGACGGCTACCGCAAGCGCCATTCGGCCTGAGCGGCACGGCCACACGGAACTCACTACTTCTTACTCATTCGATCACACGCAGCATGGAACCGATCAAAGTTGGCCTGTTGGGCTTCGGCACGGTGGGCAGCGGCACCTTCACGGTGCTGGGCCGCAACCAGGAAGAAATCAAGCGACGCGCGGGGCGCGGCATCGAGGTGACGCGCATTGCGGTGCGCAACCCGGCCAAGGCGCTGGCTGCGCTCGGCGGCGACGCCGGCGCCGCGCAGATCACCGACGATTTCAACGCAGTCGTCGATGATCCGTCGATCTCGATCATCGCCGAGATGATTGGCGGCACGGGCGTCGCACGCGAGCTCGTGCTGCGCGCGATCGCGAACGGCAAGCACGTCGTGACCGCCAACAAGGCGCTGCTCGCGGTGCACGGCACCGAGATCTTCGAGGCCGCGCGCGCGAAGGGCGTGATGGTCGCGTTCGAGGCGGCCGTCGCCGGCGGCATCCCGATCATCAAGGCGCTGCGCGAAGGCCTGACCGCGAACCGCATCCAGTACATCGCGGGCATCATCAACGGCACGACCAACTACATCCTGTCGGAAATGCGCGATCGCGGGCTCGACTTCGCGACCGCGCTGAAGGCCGCGCAGGAGCTTGGCTACGCGGAAGCCGATCCGACCTTCGACATCGAAGGCGTCGACGCCGCGCACAAGGCGACGATCATGAGCGCGATCGCGTTCGGCGTGCCGGTGCAGTTCGACCGTGCGTACGTCGAGGGCATCAGCAAGCTCGACGCGACCGACATCCGCTATGCGGAAGAGCTCGGCTACCGGATCAAGCTGCTCGGCATCACGCGCCGCGCCGAAAACGGCATCGAGCTGCGCGTGCACCCGACGCTGATCCCGGAGAAGCGCCTGCTCGCGAACGTCGAGGGCGCGATGAACGCGGTCGTCGTGCACGGCGACGCGGTCGGCACGACGCTGTACTACGGCAAGGGCGCGGGCGCGGAGCCGACCGCATCGGCCGTGGTCGCGGATCTCGTCGACGTCACGCGCCTGCACACGGCGGACCCCGAGCATCGCGTGCCGCATCTCGCGTTCCAGCCGGACAGCCTGTCGAACACGCCGATCCTGCCGATCGAAGAAGTGACGAGCGGCTACTACCTGCGCCTGCGCGTTGCCGATCAAACCGGCGTGCTGGCCGACATCACGCGCATCCTCGCCGCATCGGGCATCTCGATCGACGCGCTGCTGCAGAAGGAATCGGAGCAGGTCGACGACGCGAACGGCGAAACCGACATCATCCTGATCACGCACGTCACGGTCGAGAAGAACGTGAATGCGGCGATCGCGCAGATCGAGAGCCTCGCGACGGTGGTATCGAAGGTGACGAAGCTGCGCATGGAAGCGCTGAACTGAGCTGAGGACGACATGAACTACATCTCCACGCGCGGCGCCGGCATCGGCGAGCGCCACACGTTCTCCGACATTCTGCTCGGCGGTCTCGCGAAGGACGGCGGGCTCTACCTGCCGGCCGAGTATCCGAAGGTGTCCGCCGACGAGCTCGCACGCTGGCGCGCGCTGTCGTACGCGGATCTCGCGTTCGAGATCCTGTCGAAGTTCTGCGACGACGTACCGGCCGACGACCTGCGCGCGATCACGCGTCGCACGTACACGGCCGACGTGTACAGCAACACGCGCCATGGCGAGAACGCGTCCGACATCACGCCGCTGAAGACGCTCGGCACCGAGAACGGCGCGCCGATCTCGCTGCTCGAACTGTCGAACGGCCCGACGCTCGCGTTCAAGGACATGGCGATGCAGTTGCTCGGCAGCCTGTTCGAGTACACGCTCGCGAAGCACGGGCAGACGCTCAACATTCTCGGCGCGACGTCCGGCGACACCGGCAGCGCGGCCGAATACGCGATGCGCGGCAAGGCCGGCGTGCGCGTGTTCATGCTGTCGCCGCACAAGAAGATGAGCGCGTTCCAGACGGCCCAGATGTTCAGCCTGCAGGATCCGAACATCTTCAACCTCGCGGTCGAAGGCGTGTTCGACGATTGCCAGGACATCGTGAAGGCCGTTTCGAACGATCACGCGTTCAAGGCGCAGCAGAAGATCGGCACGGTCAACTCGATCAACTGGGCGCGCGTCGTCGCGCAGGTCGTGTACTACTTCAAGGGTTACTTCGCGGCGACCCGATCCAATGACGAGCGCGTGTCGTTCACCGTGCCGTCGGGCAACTTCGGCAACGTCTGCGCAGGCCACATCGCGCGGATGATGGGGCTGCCGATCGCGAAGCTCGTGGTCGCGACCAACGAGAACGACGTGCTCGACGAGTTCTTCCGCACGGGCGCGTATCGCGTTCGCAGCGCCGAGAACACCTATCACACGAGCAGCCCGAGCATGGACATCTCGAAGGCGTCGAATTTCGAGCGCTTCGTGTTCGACCTGCTCGGCCGCGATCCGGCGCGCGTGATGCAGCTGTTCCGAGACGTCGAGGAGAAGGGCGGCTTCGATCTCGCGGCGAGCGGCGATTTCGCGCGCGTCGCCGAGTTCGGTTTCGTGTCTGGCCGCAGCAGCCACACGGACCGCATCGCGACGATCCGCGACGTGTTCTCGCGCTACGACACGATGATCGATACGCACACGGCCGACGGTGTGAAGGTCGCGCGCGAGCATCTCGACGCGGGCGTGCCGATGGTCGTGCTCGAGACGGCGCAGCCGATCAAGTTCGGCGAGACGATTCGCGAGGCACTCGATCGCGAAGCCGAGCGTCCGGCCGCATTCGACGGGCTCGAGGCGCTGCCGCAGCGTTTCGAGGTCGTGAACGCCGATGCACAGCAGGTGAAGGACTTCATCGCCGCCCATACGGGCGCATGACGCACGGCCGGGCCGCGGGCCCGGCTGCGCAGGACGGCCGGAATGCCGATTCGTCGAACGGATCGGGGTTCCGGCCGTTTTGTTTGGCGCCTCGGCATCGCACCGCTTGCGAAACAAGTGCCAGACCCGCACGTTCGCGCGAATCACAGTTTCCGCATGTCCGCCATATCGCACGCCCGCGCGACGGCGTCGCTACAATGACGTATTGAATCCAACGATCCCCGATTCCATCGATGTCGAACCCGAATCCCGCGGCGCCGCGCGCGCCGATGCTGTCGACCGCCGAGGCACTCGCCGCGTTGCTCGATGCCGCGAAGCCGTTGCCCGGCGCCGAAACCGTCGCCACGCTCGACGCGCTCGGCCGTGTGCTGACGGCCGACGTGAGCTCGCCGCTCGACGTGCCGCCGATGCATACGAGCGCGATGGACGGCTATGCGGTGCGCGTCGCCGACCTGCTGCATGGCGACCGGCGCTTGCCGGTGTCGCAGCGCATTCCGGCCGGTCATCCGGCCGCGCCGCTCGCTGCCGGCACGGCCGCACGGATCTTTACCGGCGCGACGGTGCCGCCCGGCGCCGACGCCGTCGTGATGCAGGAGCAGGCGTCGGCCGACGGCGACGCGGTCGAGATCCTGCACACGCCGAAGGCCGGTGAATGGATCACCGCGCAGGGCGCGGATATCCGGCAAGGGTCGGTGATCCTGCCGGCCGGCACGCGGCTCACGCCGCAGGCGCTCGGTCTGGCCGCGTCGGTCGGCTGCGCGCAATTGGCGGTCGCGCGGCGGATTCGCGTCGCGGTGTTCTTCACCGGCGACGAACTGACGATGCCCGGCGAGCCGCTGAAGCCCGGCGCGATCTACAACTCGAACCGCTTCACGCTGCGCGGACTGCTGGAGCGGCTCGGCTGCCATGTGACCGACTACGGGATCGTGCCCGATTCGCTCGCCGCGACGCGCGACACGCTGCGCGCGGCCGCGCGCGATCACGACGTGATCCTGACGAGCGGCGGCGTGTCGGTCGGCGACGAGGACCACGTGAAGCCGGCCGTCGAGGCCGAAGGGCGGCTCGCGTTGTGGCAGATCGCGATGAAGCCCGGCAAGCCGCTCGCTTACGGCGCGGTGCGCCGCGGTGACGATCGCCCCGATGCGCACTTCATCGGGTTGCCCGGCAACCCGGTATCGAGCTTCGTCACGTTCCTGCTGTTCGTGCGGCCGTTCCTGCTGCGCTTGTCCGGCGTGCGCGACGTCGCGCCGCGCGCGCTGTCGCTGCGTGCCGACTTTTCGCAGGGCAAGGGCGACCGGCGCAATGAATTCCTGCGTGCGCGCGTCAACGCGGCCGGCGGCCTCGACCTGTTCCCGAACCAGAGCTCGGCGGTGCTGACGTCGACGGTGTGGGGCGACGGCCTGATCGACAACCCGCCGCAGCACGCGATCAGCGCCGGCGAGACCGTGCGTTTCATTCCGTTTTCCGAACTGCTGTCGTAACGCGACGGCTTCCCGAACCATGAAGATTCAACTGAAATTTTTTGCAAGCGTACGCGAGGCACTGGGCGTCGCCGACGAGCAGGCCGACGTGCCGGACAGCGTCACGACCGTGGGCGACGTGCGCGCGTGGCTGCGCGTGCGCGGCGGTGCGTGGGCCGAGACGCTCTCCGAAGGGCGCGCACTGCGCATGGCGTGCAACCACGAGATGACCGATCCCGATACGCGGCTCACCGAAGGCTGCGAAGTCGCGTTCTTTCCGCCGGTGACGGGCGGTTGAGGCGCGGGCGATGGCAACGGTACGAATCCAGACCGACGACTTCGACCTGAACGCCGAAGTCGCTGCACTGCGCGCGCGCAACCCGAAGATCGGCGCGGTCGCGTGCTTCGTCGGCACGGTGCGCGACCTGAACGAAGGCGATTCGGTCGCCGCGATGGAGCTCGAGCACTATCCGGGGATGACCGAGAAGGCGCTCGAGAAGATCGCCGCCGAGGCCGGCCGGCGCTGGCCGGGCATCGACGTCGCAATCGTGCATCGCGTCGGCAGGCTCCTGCCGCTCGACCAGATCGTGATGGTCGCAACGGTTGCGTCGCACCGCGGCGACGCGTTCGCGTCGTGCGAGTTCGTGATGGACTACCTGAAGACCGAAGCGCCGTTCTGGAAGAAGGAAACGACGCCGGATGGCGAGCGCTGGGTCGACGCGCGCAGTACCGACGATGCCGCGCTCGCGCGCTGGGGCATCGAATCGGGCAATACGCGGCGCTGAGCACGGCGTCCGGGTGATGCGGCGAAGTGCCGCATGCGCGCAAGCATCGCGCGTGACGGCTGGCCGTTACGCGTCCGGATCGCTGCTGCGCCCGATGATCTTCGTCGGAAACGGCTCGCCGCGGGCACGCGACGGCAGCGCGTGCGGATCGTCGCCCGCGTCGCGACGGCGCGGCGCGATTGCGTCGAGCAGCGCCTGCTGCTCGGGCGGAATCTGATAGTCCCAGCCGAAGCGGCTCAACTGGAGGCTCTGCGCGATCCGCAGCGCCGGCTCCATGAAGCGGATTGCCGCGGGCGGCGCGTAGCGCGCCTCGACGGTCTTCAGGAACAGCGACAGCCAGCGGCTGAAATGAGCCGGCTCGATCCCGTCGAGCGGCTGGTGCGCCTGCTGCACGTTGCCGCGATAGCCCTTGGTGCCGAGCACGAGGCTCGACCAGAACGTGACCATCTTCGGCAGGTGGTCGTCCCAGCGGCCTTCCAGCTTCGCGTCGAACACGGGCCCGAGCAATGGATCGGCGCGCACGCGGTCGTAGAACGCGTAGACGAGATCGCGGATGTTCTCTTCGGTCGGCTCGGTGTCGCGAGGGCGGGCCGGTGCGGTATCGGGCGAGGCAGGCAGGACGGTCATGGCAAAAAGGGCCGGCAGAAATGGGCAACGATGGGGCGGCGGCGTGGGCATCGAACAGGACGCCGGCCGGATTTTGTCGCAAAATAGCGTCCAACAACCCCTGAAAAACGTGTAAGTGTCACGCATCTTATTGCGCGCGCGCCATCCCGGCAACCCGGGGCCGCGGAACAGAGCCGTCAACCGGCCCCGCGCGCATCCTGATCGGCTCGGCTCGCGTAATCGGGGCACGATCGTTTCTTTCCGTATTCGCTCATGAGACTCACCGACTACACCGACTATTCGCTGCGCGTGATGCTGTACCTTGCCGTGCGCGGCGAGGGGCTCGCGACGATCCAGGAGATCTCGGATGCCTACGGCATCTCGAAGAACCATCTGATGAAAGTCGTACAGCAGCTCGGCGAGCTGGGATGGGTCGACACCGTCCGTGGCCGCAATGGCGGACTGCGGCTGTTTCCCGAGTCGCTGCAACTGACCGTCGGCCAGGTCGTACGTGCGACCGAGAGCGATTTCGCGCTGGTCGGCTGCTTTGCGGCCGAGGGCGAGTCGCGCGGCTGCGTGATCGAGCCGCAGTGCCGACTGAAGGGTGTGCTGGCGGCCGCGCGCGATGCGTTCTTCGCCGAACTCGACCGTCACACGCTCGGCGAGCTGGTCGAACACGCTGCGCCGCTCGTGGCGTTGCTCGGCATCCGTCCGGTCGCGCTCGTGCGTGCCGCACCGTCGACGGACGACGCGCCTGCAACCGTCGAGCCGCCGTCGACGGCCGGCTGATACGCGCTCGCCGCGCTTCTCGATCCGGCAGTGGCCCGCCCCGGGGTCGCTTCAAGGCTATCTATCGTTTTTTGCGCTGAATCAACCCGAATTTCGCTTGAAAGCCGCATAACCATCCTCATCTTGGTGTTAATCGAAAATTGGAGGTCTCGACTAAATGAGAATCGACAAGCTCACCACCAAGTTCCAGGAAGCACTCTCGGACGCGCAAAGCCTCGCGGCAGGCCGCGACAATCAATACATCGAACCCGTTCACGTTCTCGCGGCGCTGGTCGCGCAGCAGGACGGTTCCGCCCGCTCGCTGATGTCGCGCGCGGGTGTTCACATTCAGGCGCTGCAAGGCGCGCTGAACGAGGCCATTTCGCGCCTGCCGCAAGTGACGGGCACGGGCGGCGACATCCAGATCGGCCGTGAACTGGCCGGGCTGCTGAACCAGGCCGACAAGGAAGCGCAGAAGCTCAACGACACGTTCATCGCGAGCGAGATGTTCCTGCTCGCCGTGTCCGACGACAAGGGCGACGCCGGCAAGCTTGCGCGCCAGCACGGCCTCACGCGCAAGGCGCTAGAAGCCGCGATCGCCGCGGTGCGCGGCGGCTCGCAGGTGCACAGCCAGGACGCGGAAAGCCAGCGCGAGGCACTGAAGAAATACACGGTCGACCTGACCGAGCGCGCCCGTGCGGGCAAGCTCGATCCGGTGATCGGCCGCGACGACGAAATCCGCCGTTCGATCCAGATCCTGCAGCGCCGTACCAAGAACAACCCGGTGCTGATCGGCGAGCCGGGCGTCGGCAAGACGGCGATCGTCGAAGGGCTCGCGCAGCGGATCGTCAACGGCGAAGTGCCCGAGACGCTGAAGGGCAAGCGCGTGCTGTCGCTCGACATGGCCGCGCTGCTCGCGGGCGCGAAGTATCGCGGTGAATTCGAGGAACGCCTGAAGGCGGTGCTCAACGACATCGCGAAGGACGAAGGCCAGACGATCGTCTTCATCGACGAAATCCACACGATGGTCGGCGCGGGCAAGGCCGAGGGCGCGATGGATGCGGGCAACATGCTGAAGCCGGCACTGTCGCGCGGCGAGCTGCACTGCATCGGCGCGACCACGCTCGACGAATACCGCAAGTACATCGAGAAGGATGCCGCGCTCGAGCGCCGCTTCCAGAAGGTGCTCGTCGACGAGCCGAGCGTCGAGGCGACGATCGCGATCCTGCGCGGGCTGCAGGAGAAGTACGAACTGCACCACGGCGTCGACATTACCGACCCGGCGATCGTCGCCGCGGCCGAGCTTTCGCACCGCTACATCACCGACCGCTTCCTGCCGGACAAGGCCATCGACCTGATCGACGAAGCCGCTTCGAAGATCAAGATGGAAATCGATTCGAAGCCCGAAGAGATGGACAAGCTCGACCGTCGTCTGATCCAGCTGAAGATCGAGCGCGAAGCCGTGAAGAAGGAGCAGGACGAAGCGTCGCAGAAGCGCCTGCAACTGATCGAGGAAGAGATCGAGCGTCTCGGCCGCGAATATGCGGACCTCGAGGAAATCTGGACCGCCGAGAAGGCCGCGGTGCAGGGCAGTGCGCAGCTGAAGGAAGAGATCGAGAAGGTGCGTGCGGACATCGCGCGGCTGCAGCGTGACGGCAAGCTGGAGAAGGTTGCCGAGCTGCAGTACGGCAAGCTGCCGCAGCTCGAGGCGCAGCTGAAGCAGGTCACGCAGGCCGAAGAGCAGGAGCAGCACAACCCGACGCGTCCGCGCCTGCTGCGCACGCAGGTCGGCGCGGAGGAAATCGCGGAAGTCGTGTCGCGTTCGACCGGGATTCCGGTGTCGCGAATGATGCAGGGCGAACGCGAGAAGCTGCTGCACATCGAGGAAAAGCTGCATGAGCGCGTGGTCGGCCAGCACGAGGCGATCGGCGCGGTGGCCGACGCGATCCGCCGTTCGCGCGCGGGTCTCGCCGATCCGAACCGTCCGTACGGCTCGTTCCTGTTCCTCGGCCCGACTGGGGTCGGCAAGACCGAGCTGTGCAAGGCGCTGGCGTCGTTCCTGTTCGATTCGGAAGAACACCTGATCCGCATCGACATGAGCGAGTTCATGGAGAAGCACAGCGTCGCGCGGCTGATCGGCGCGCCGCCGGGCTATGTCGGCTACGAGGAAGGCGGCTACCTGACGGAAGCCGTGCGCCGCAAGCCGTACAGCGTGATCCTGCTCGACGAGATCGAGAAGGCGCATCCGGACGTGTTCAACGTGCTGCTGCAGGTGCTCGACGACGGCCGCATGACGGACGGGCAGGGGCGCACGGTCGACTTCAAGAACACGGTGATCGTGATGACGTCGAACCTCGGCTCGCAGGTGATCCAGGCGATGACGGGTGCGCCGCAGGAAGAGATCAAGGACGCCGTGTGGCTCGAGGTGAAGCAGCATTTCCGCCCCGAGTTCCTGAACCGGATCGACGACGTCGTCGTGTTCCATGCGCTCGACCGCAGCAACATCGAGTCGATCGCGAAGATCCAGCTCGCACGCCTGCACGACCGGCTCGCGAAGCTCGACATGGCGCTCGACGTGTCGGAGGCGGCGCTCGAACAGATCGGCAAGGTCGGCTACGATCCGCTGTTCGGTGCGCGTCCGCTGAAGCGCGCGATCCAGCAGGAGATCGAGAACCCGGTCGCGAAGCTCATCCTCGCGGGCCGCTTCGGTCCGAAGGACGTGATTCCGGTCGATATCCACGACGGCAAGTTCGTGTTCGACCGCGTCGTGCACTGATCGCCTGCCATCGGCTGCCGCCCGGTTCGCGCCGGGCGCGCAAAAACAAACACCCCGCCTCGGCGGGGTGTTTGCTTATGGAGCGTTGCAACGACGCAGCGCGTCAGCCCTGCTTGTTGCCGCCGAACATGCCGGCGATCTGCGACAGCGAGCCGAGCACGTTCGACGGGTCGACCTGCGCCTGGCCGTCGGCCGGCACTGCACCGTCCGGCGTCGCGTGGTTGACGACGTGCGGCAGCACCTGCGCGAGGACGGTCGACGCGATCGACGGATCGACACCGAACTTGCTCGCGAGCGCGCCGATCGCGTCCGAGCCCAGCACGTTCTGCAGCGCGTCCGGCGAGATCGGCTGGTTCTGGCCGGTGCCGACCCACGAGCCGATGATGTCGCCGGCGCCACCTGCCTTGAACTTCTCGATCAGGCCGTTCAGGCCGCCCGGCTGGTTGTTGATGAATTCGAGCGCAGTCGTGATCAGCGCGCTTTGCGAGTTGCCGCCAGCCTGGCCGCCGAGCAGACCGCCAACGATGTCGAGGAGACCCATGATTCTTCACCTTTACCGATAAGGGCGCCACGCAGTGGGCGCCCGTTGAACGAATACCGCGCGCACGCCGTCGCGCGCGGCGCACATCAGGCGCCCGACGCCGCGGCGGCGGAGGCTGCCTTGTCCTTCTTGCTTTTCTTCTTCGAACCCTTCGTCGCTTTTGCCGACGATGCTGCGGCCGGTGCGCTTGCGCCCGCATCGGCGGATGCCGCCGCTGCCGCTGCCGCTTTTTCCTTCTTCGTCATGCGCTTGGCCTTGGCCGGCTTCGCCGTCGCATCCGGCGCGCTTGCCGCCGGTGCCGGTGCGGTGGCCGTCGTGCCGGCCGTCGCGGTCGTGGACGTGGACGCGGTGCCTGCCGACGTCGTTGCCGACGTGGTGGCCGAGGTCGTCGCGGCCGGCTTCGACAGCTTCACGCCCTTCGGCGGCGTCGCCGAGCCGCCGATCGTCAGGCCGTTTTCTTCGAGATGCCCGACCGACTTCGTGCCGAGGCCCTTGACGCGGTTCGCGAGATCGTCAGCGTCCTTGAACGGGCCGTTCTTGGTGCGTTCGTCGATGATCGCCTTCGACTTCACGGGCCCGAGACCCTTCACGGATTCGAGCGCGGCCTGGTCAGCCGTGTTGACTTCGACGGCCGCGGCAAGGCCTGCGGCGAGCGACAGCGATAGCGCGACGAACAGCATCAGCAGCTTTTTCAGCATGGCAAAGGCTCCCTGGTTCTGACGGATGAATGGCTGTTGCAGCGGACGGCGGCGCGAAACCTGGCCGGGCGTCGCCGTTAAGCATAGGACAAATGCGTGCCCTTTTTAAGACAGGCTGACCGAATCTTGCTGAAGGCTTGCGGCGCTGTAAAGACCGAAACCTGCGCCGGGCGGTGGTTTTGACCATTCTTTACGGTGTGGCGAGGGCGTCGCTGAAGATCTCGCGCTGGCTGTTCGACAGGGCTTGACTTAGAGTGAACTCTAACTCCTAACCTTGTTCCTGCCATGTCGAAAACCGTATCCCAACCTTCCTCCACAGGCCCGCTGACGATCGGCCAGGTCGCCGAAATGACCGGCCTGTCGACGCATACGCTGCGGTACTACGAGCAGGCCGGCCTGCTGCGCGCGATTTCGCGCACGGCGGCCGGGCACCGGCTCTACGCACCGGCCGACCTTGACTGGCTGGCCTTCGTGATGCGCCTGAAGGCGACCGGCATGCCGATCGCGCAGATGCAGGAATTCGCGGCGCTGCGCGCGCAAGGCGAGTCGACCTTCGGTGCGCGGCGCGGCCTGCTCGTCGCACATCACGACGCGGTGCGCGCGCATATCGCGGAGCTGCAGGCGAGCCTCGACGTGATCAGCGACAAGATCGTGAACTATGAGGCACAGGAGCGGGATATGGCACGACGGGCAAGACCTTCTCACTCTCTATCGGAACAGGACGGACACAATGGAACGACTCGTTGAAGACCGCTACACGCGCGGCTGGAACAAACTGAAGGAAATCGACGGCGAAGTGGGCGAGCGTGTGATCGCGGCCCTCGCGCCGATCGCACCGGATTTCGGGCGGCTCCTGGTCGAGTTCAGCTTCGGCGACATCTACAGCCGGCCGCAGCTCGACCTGAAAGCGCGAGAAATCGCGACGATCGCAGCGCTGGCCGCGCTCGGCAACGCGCAGCCGCAGTTGAAGGTGCATATCGAGGCCGCGCTGAACGTCGGCTGCACACGCGACGAGATCGTCGAGGTGTTCATGCAGATGGCCGTGTACGCGGGTATGCCGGCCGCGCTCAACGCGCTGTTCGCCGCGCACGAAGTGTTCACGCGGCGCGATGAAGCGGCCGGCAACGCGGCAGACGCGAACGAAGCGGCCGGGCAGCCCGCATGATGAAGCGCGCGCCGGCGCGTCACGCGCGGTGCGGTGCGACGATCCGGTGCTTCGCGATGCGCCGGTACAGCGTCGCACGCGAGATGCCGAGCGCCTGCGCGGCCG